>CAMHEA010000111.1 GCA_946184025.1 uncultured Prevotella sp. | reverse complement strand
GTTCGGGGTTGTCTTTCAACTCCATGGTCTGCACGTAGCGTTTCACGGGCTGACCGTAGTCTTTGGTCCTGTATCCTTCCATAATTTTTGCTTATTGTTCTCCGTGAGATTGTTTTCTGTTTTCGATAGTCTGATAGTCACCGAGACCACCGAGGGTATTGGCCATCCAAACGGTCATACGGGAGGTGCCGCGGTGATTCCAAGCATAATAGGGTATCAGACGTAGCCCGACAGGCTTTGAACTGACGGAACCATCATTCTGGATAAAGACTTCTTGAGCTTGCAGCGTCAATGCCTTTACCCCAAACTGACGAGCAGGAGAATTGGGCACCTGACACTCTGTGTTCTGAATGGTGAAATCTGAAACCTGGAACTTTGGCCCGGATTCCTGAATCAGCAGATGACGCAGGTTCATCTCCGGATTGTCTTTGTCCTCGGCACAATAGACCAGCGGGCCGCGCTCGACAGCCAGCTTGCCGCGGTCGTCGGCCACCTTCTTACTGGCCTTCACCAGTCGGGGCTCCATATCGAAATGAAGTTCCACCACGTCACCCTTTTTCCATCGGCGTGTGATAGAGGCATAGCCTTCGGGGGTGATGGGCAGTTGTTGGTTGACGAACTGGGCTTTCGAGATGGGTTTGCCGTTCAGAGTGATATCGAAGTTGAGCTGCTTGCTGTCGGCATATTCGTAGAGGCTACCGGGAGCGACTTGTCCGCGCACCCATCCGGGAATGCGGAGCATGAGGCTAACGATGTTGTCTTTCTTCTTTTTAACCGCCACGACCTCGAGTTTGATGTCACCGTTCCAGGGGTAGTCGGTGGTCTGGCGGAGCGTAATCTCGGTTCCTCCCACGTTGAGAGTTACCGTATTGCCCAGATAGAGATTCACGTAAAGACGGTCGTCCTTCACGGCATAGACATATCCGGGTACCGAAGGAATGAAGCGGCAGATATTACTGGGACAGCAGGCACAGCCAAACCAAGGCTGGCGTGTGGTGTTGCCGTCGGCATTGAAGGCATAATGGCCGTCGCTCTCCAAAGGATTGGGATAGAAGAAGCGTCCGCCGTCCATCGACATACCGCTGATGACACCGTTGTAGAGTGTGCGCTCCAGACAGTCAAAGTATTTTGCATCGCCGTGGAGGAGGAACATGCGGTAATTGAGATAAACCTGCGCGATGGCTGCACATGTTTCATTATAGGCCGTCAGATTGGGCAGTTCGTAGTCGGCACCGAAAGCCTCGCCACTATGGCGGGCACCTACTCCACCGGTGAGATAGTATTTCCGTTCCACGATATTCTTCCAGATGGCATCGATAGCACGAAGATAGGCCGAATCGCCTGTCAGAGCAGCCACGTCGGCCATTCCGGCATACATATAGCCGGCACGTACAGCATGTCCCCAGGCTTCCTTCTGCTCTACTACAGGTTTGTCGCTCTGCGAATAGATATTCTTGATCGTGGTCTTTCCACGCTCATCGAGGAAGAACTTGGCTTCGTCAAGATAACTCTGTGCTTTAGGCATCAGGTCTTTTAAGGCCGGGGTGGAATGGATAAGCACATAAAGTCGGGCCAATGCCATTTCGGCAATCTGATGGCCAGGCACCACACAAGCCTGTCCGGCCTTACGCCCTACTTCCCTACAAACACAGTCGGCATAGCGCACGGCAATGCCGAGGAACTTACGGTTCTGGGTCGCCTGATAGTGAGCACAGGCAGCGTCCACCATATGGCCGAGGTTATAAAGTTCATGAGAAAGCACTTCCTCGCTCATCCACCGTTTGTCGCCAGCCCACGAATGAGGATGCCATGGATTCATCGTGCGGGGTGTATAGAGATAGCCGTCGGGCTCCTGGGCCTTACCCACAAAAGTAAGAACAGAGTCCATATATTGAACGAGTCGCTGACGCTCCTTCTTATCCTGCATCGTCATCAGTATATAACTGGCACCTTCAATGGTCTTATAAACATCGGTGTCATCGAACGAAAAACCTGAAGGAGGATAGTCGGGTGACGGGTTCTGACACTGCACGAAATTCTTGTAGCGTCCCTCGCTTTCACATTTCGAAAAGGCCAAAGGCACGGTCACTTCACGTGCAGCCTGCAGACGCTGGCCCCAGAAAGTGCCGTCGGTCACCTTCACGGAAGTAAAGGGAACGGGATTGATGGGATACCCCGACTGTGCTGAGGCCGTGGAAAGGACTGCTGTCAATGAAAGCACGATAGAAAAGAGCTTCTTCATTTTGATTTGATTTTATAGGTTTTTTGTTTTGGTTGCAAAGATACAATTTTTTCTCTTCTTCATAGTACGTTTTTATAGAATTAACGTCTGAAAGTAAAGATTTTACCGCATGAAAATGAATATGGAGCGCTGGATCGAACAAGTGATTCAGCAAAAGAAGGTTGCCGCTGTTCCCATTATGACTCATCCGGGTATAGAACTTGGAAATCGAACCGTGCGCGAAGCTGTCACCAATGGCCAGATTCACTATGAGGCCGTGATGAGGCTTTGTGAACGCTATCCTTCAGCGGCAGCCTGCACCATCATGGACCTGACCACCGAGGCCGAATGCTTCGGGGCAGAGATTGAGTTTTCGGATATAGCTGTTCCAGCCGTCAGGGGACGTCTCCTCAAAGACACAAAGGATATCTCCAGACTAAAAGTGCCGTCGCTGAACAGCGGACGCATTCCGGAATACCTGAAAGCCAACCTGCTGGCTGCGGAAAAGATCTGCGACCGTCCGCTTTTCGGTGGTTGCATCGGACCTTTTTCTTTGGCAGGCCGCCTTTACGACATGAGTGACATCATGGTGCTTATCTGCGAAGAGCCCGACGCAGCCCACGAACTGCTGTCGAAATGTACGGAGTTTATCCTGAAATATTGTTTGGCCCTGCGCGAATCTGACGCCAATGGTGTGGTGATGGCAGAGCCAGCAGCCGGGCTGATGAGTAACGAGCAATGCGTGGATTTCTCATCACTCTACGTTAAATACATCGTGAACAAGGTGCAGACACCTGAATTCTCGGTGATTCTCCACAACTGCGGCAACACGGGCCATTGCACGAAAGCCATGGTGGAGACAGGCGCGGCAATGTTTCATTTCGGCAATAAGTGTGCCATGTGTGAGGTGATGGAGGATGTGCCGCCGACAGCTTTGGGAATGGGCAACATCGACCCCGTGAGCATCTTCAAAGATGCCATGCCTGCACAAATGAAGCAAACGGTGAAAAACTTGCTGGAGCAGACGTGCCGGTTCCCCAATTTCGTACTTTCCAGCGGATGCGACACACCGCCGCATACACCGCTCCATAATATTGATGCCTTCTTTGAGGCTCTTCAGGAATGGAATGAATAAAAAAGAACTGCAATTCGGGAATTTGGATATCAGCCTTTCTGAACTCTATGATCAGATGGGCTATGGGGGAACGGTGCCCGAGGAGGCTACTGTCAGAGAGACAGAAACCATTCTCACCCAGGTGAAGGCCTTCCTAAAACCCCGATTCTGTTTCTTCGTTCAGCGTGAGCTTCCCGATTTTTCCATCGGGAAGATTATCGAACGCCAACTAAAGGGCGCCGAAGCTTACGCCCTTTTCATCTGCACGGCGGGAACAGAATATGAGGAATACCAAAAACGTTTGAAGGAGGAAGGCGACATGGTACGCGTGTTTATTGCCGATGCCTTAGGTAGCGTGGTTGCAGAGAAGACCGCCGACTGCATGGAAAAAACGCTGCAGGAATGCATCGACAAACTGGGATGGCACCACACCAACCGCTTCTCACCTGGGTATTGCGGCTGGCATGTCAGCCAGCAGCAGCTGTTGTTTCCGTTGTTTAAAGGCGAGACCTGTGGCGTTTGTCTTACAGAGAGCAGCCTCATGCTTCCCATCAAATCCGTCAGCGGCATCATCGGTTTAGGAAAAAACGTGAAACATCTGGATTACACTTGTGGTCTTTGCGATTTCGAACAATGCTATAAACGCAAGCAGCGGCTCAGGAAATCAGCAAAATAAAAAAGCGCAGAACCATTCCGGTCCTACACTTTCTCGTTTTTCATTGTATTATATTAGAGTTTAAATTTGTAACCAACGGTCAGAGTGCATGTGTGGCTGCGGCTGTCACCTTTATTTCCGAAGAGGTTGTCAACTTTATTAACCTTTGTCAAACCGATGTTGTAACGGAGGTCGATGACGATGGGCACCTTGAACTCGTAAGAGATACCCACAGGGATGGACAGGTCGAACTTATTGAACTGATCCTTTACACTGGAGTCTGTCTCAAGTTTAGCAGTAATGTCTCCTTGGGTTTTCTCTGCAGTAAACTTGGACTTGGCATCCGTCAGGAAGGCAAACTGTACACCTGTCTTCAGAGCGAGGCCTTTGGCAACATAGAAGTTAGCCACCACAGGAACGGCTACATAGCTTGTCTCCACCTTCATATCCTTAAACTTAACTCCATCATAGGTGACGTCCTTCCAGGCCGTTCCGGCTTGCATATAGTTGACACCAGCAGCCACACTAAACTTCTTGCTTAACTGATACTCCAGTTCCACACCGGCTACACTACCTCCGTTTGGAGTCTTGTCGGCTTTGGCTCCAGCTTCTGCCTTAGGAGCAATATCAGCGTTGGTCATCATACCTGCGGATCCACCGAGGTGCGGCTGAATGGTGAATGAACCTACTTCCTGCTGTGCGTTAACACTTACCGTAGCCAGCATGGCGGCTACAACCATTGTCATAATCTTTTTCATTTTCTTTTCTTTTTAAATTGTTATTGTTTTCTTGTTCTTTTCTGTTTATGTCATTCGGCGTTTTGTCGTTTGACGGTGCAAAAGTAGTGCGGTTTTTGCAAGCATCCACCAAAAAACACCAATTTTCATCATCAGTTGTTGCGACAAGGACCCTTATTCGCGACAAACAAACCTGAAGGGCTTAAAATCTGTCGCAACAGCCCCTAAAAAGCATAGAAAAAAGACAAAAACAATACTGACAGAGGCCATTCCCCTGTCAGTAACTTAACTTATATATATAAATAAGGATTATCTAACCCTAACCTAAGATACGGGCCAATGCCTGCAGGTCTTCCTCCTTGGTTGACCACGAGGTGACAAAACGGCAAACGGTGTGATGACTGTCGGTAGCCCCCCAATGCGTGAACTCTACCTGTTGTTCCAACTCACGCACCTTATTATTGGGAATCACCACAAACTGCTGATTGGTGGGAGAGTCCAGGAAGAAGGGATAACCGCGGTCAGCAAACAACTGCTTCAGTTGCATGGCCATACGAATAGCATGGGCGGAGATGTCGAAATAGAGATTATTCGAAAACAGCGCATCAAACTGCACACCCACCAGACGGCCTTTGGCCTGCAAAGCACCATGACGCTTGATAATAGAGAAGAAACTTTTCGGGGCATTGCCTCGCGGAAAGACAACAGCCTCTCCGCAAAGGGCACCCACCTTCGTACCGCCGATATAGAATGCGTCGCAATGGGAAGCAAGCCACGGCAAGGTGACATCATTGGCGGGAGAAGCCAGCGCATAACCCAGACGGGCGCCATCGATATAAAGTTGAAGGCTATACTGCTGACAGGCGGCATATAGGCGCGCTATCTCGTCTTTTGAATAGATGGTGCCGTATTCGGAAGGGAAGGAGATATACACCATACCTGGCTGCGCACAATGCTCACGGCTCCCATCGTTCATAAAAGCCCGCATGAAATTATCCAGTTCGGCCACGGCTAGTTTGCCATCGTAACCCGGCAATGCTATCACCTTATGACCGGAAGCCTCGATAGCCGTGGCTTCATGCACGTTGATATGGCCCGAATCAATGGTCACGACGGCCTCATAAGAACGCATCATACCGTCAATGACGGTAGCATTGGTCTGCGTGCCGCCCATCAGGAAGAAAATCTCGGCATCGGGGGTGCCACATGCCATGCGAATTTTCTGCTTGGCCTGTTCGCTATATACATCAAAACCATAGGTAGCCGTAGGCTCGGCATTGGTTTCCACGAGACGCTGCATCACCTGCGGATGCGCTCCGTTGTTGTAGTCACTTTCAAAAGAAATCATATACGTGCAATATATTACGAAATTCATAGGTGTTTACTGGTTGCAAAGATAATCATTATTTTTTTAATATTCTCCACCAAACTGAAGGAAAAATTTGGTAACATCATTTGTTTTCCATATCTTTGTGCTCATATTTATCTCATTAACTGTCACCTTATGAAAAGACTTTTCTTTGTGATGACCGTCCTGCTGACCGTCACAACTACCACAAAAGCAGCCTCACAGGCTGTCTTACACAATGTCTATGCCCGTCAAATTACCTCGCTCAACGGCAACTGGCAGATCGTGGCCGACCCCTATGATGCCGGCTATTACGACTACCGACTGAAGGAATGAAGAGAACAATGCCTGCAGCAT
>CAMHEA010000110.1 GCA_946184025.1 uncultured Prevotella sp. | reverse complement strand
CTGTATCATGCACTCGATGCAGAGATAGCCCGTTCGGACGAGTATGCACGTCAGAAGGAGCAGCAGATAGCGGCACTACGGACAAACATCGGCAAAACGCAGTCACCGGAAGCACGCTTTCAGATGCTCTGGAAGATGTATCAGGAGTATGAGTCGTTTATGAACGATTCGGCACTGGGCTATCTGGAGCAGTGCACGAAGCTGGCCCGGCAACAGCAGCGCACCGACTTGCTGGCGCAGAGCCTTGTGGCCACGGCTCACCAATATGCCAAGACGGGCTACTACAGCGAGGCTGTGGACTATTTCGGCCGAGTGCCACGCAGCGGATTGGCCGGCGAGACGCTGAAGGACTACTATGCAGGATTGAATCACCTTTACGGCGAGATGGGCTATTATACGAAGGACCGCGCCAAGAGCACCGACTACTACCGGCTGTCCATGCTTTACCGCGACTCCCTCTATCAGGTCATTCCCGTAGGATCCACCATCTATTATCACCGGCGGGTCAGCCAACTGTGCAACGACAAGCAGTACGACGAAGCCAGACGCATGAGCGACGAATGGCTCAAGAAGGTTCAGAAGGGAACACCGGACTATGCCATGATGGCTTTCTTCCGTTCAGAAATCTATAAGGGACTTGGCAACACGGAGGAACAGAAACGGTGGCTGGCAGAGTCGGCCTTGAGCGACATCCGCAGTGCCGTCATGGACCAGGCTTCGCTATGGAGTCTGGCCGAGATTCTGGGCAAAGAGGGCGACGTGAGCCGCTCCAACCGCTATGTGGAATACTCATGGAACTGCATCCAGCGATACAGCACACACCTGCGTTCGTGGCTCGTATCGCCTGTGCTGGGAGTCATCAGCAACAGCTACAAGCAGCAGCTACGGTCGGCCAACAACCGGCTATGGATGATGGTGGGCGTAGTGAGCCTCATGGCATTGTTCCTACTGGCCTCACTCTTCTATGTCTCGCGCAAGCGCAAGCAGTTGGCACGGGCGCGTAACGACCTGCGCGACACCAACCAACAGCTCCAAGAACTCAACATGCAGCTCAGCGACCGCAACCAGGAGCTTTCCCAACTGAACGCCCGACTGGGTGATGCCAACCGGGTGAAGGACGAATACATCGGAAACTTCCTCAGCATCTGCTCGGACTACATAGACAAACTCGACAACTATCGCATCAAGGTAAACCGAAAACTGAAGGCCGGACAGGCCAAGGACTTGTTGCGCATGACGGAATCGGAACAGCTGAAGGACGACGAGCTGAAGGAACTCTTCAACCATTTTGATTCGGTGTTCCTAAACCTCTTCCCCCACTTCGTGACCGACTTCAACAGCCTGCTCCGTCCGGACAACCAGATTATCCCGCCGATGGAGAATCGGCTGACCACTGACCTCCGCATCTTCGCGCTCATCCGTCTGGGCATTGAGGAGAGTTCCAAGATTGCCGACTTCCTGCACTACTCTCCCAACTCCATCTACAACTATCGCGCCCGCATCAAGAACAAAGCTGTCTGCGGACGCGACGAATTCGAACGGCGGGTAAAAGAGATTGGAATTGTGCAGAAGTGAAAACGACTGCCAGCGGAAACCGAAATGGAAAGGGAGATTTTATGTAGTTAAGAAGTTAAAGAAGTTAAGAAATTAAGCCGAATGTCTTGGCTGTTTGCGCTTACTGAAAACTATCGGCTTAACTTCTTTAACTTCCTAACTTCTCTAACTTTTTAGAATATGAGTCCGCTGCCTTTTTCTTATAGAACTGCTGGAGCACGAAGAAAGCCTGCTTCTTCTCTCCCTGATCCGAGACGAGTCCCTTCCGGTTAAAGAAATCCTGTATGCCATGCAATTGCCGACGTGCCGAACGGAAGTCCATGAGGATCCACGGCGAGCAACCGGCCCACCCTTGCTGGCGGTCATACATGGAAAGATTAGCACGATAGACCTCCGCCTGATATTCTTCCGTCCATTTCTCATCGTTGCCGCCATGCAGTCCGGCCTTGCATCCGGCTCCGAACTCACTCACAAAGAAAGGTTTGTCATAAGGAATGCTCCACTGGCGGCGGCTCAAGGCTTCGTTGCTGTCGCCATACCAGCCCGGATAGCTGTTGAAACTGATTATGTCGACATACTTATTCATTGGATCGCTGACGAACGACGTATCGTTGCGGGTGCCCTCCAGCTCCATGGCCATGCTGATGAGCCGCTCGTCGTCGTTCTGGCGAACTTGTCTGGCAAGTTTTGAAAGGAATTCGTTGCGCGACGCACTCACAGGCGTCTCGTTGGCTACCGACCAAATGATGATGGCGCAACGGTTATGGTCGCGATCCAAATTGTCCTGCAACTGCCGCGAAGCATTGGCAAAGGTCTCGGCATTGTCCCAATGGATGGTCCAATAGACCGGAATCTCGCTCCACAACAGAAGTCCAGCCCGCTCAGCCATCCGAACCATCTGCTCATTGTGCGGATAATGCGCCAGACGGAGCATGTTGCAATTCAGCTCCTTAGCCCAGCTGATGAGCGTACTGTCGTCAGCCGTCGTCGTGCAACGTCCCGTCCTGTACGGTGCTTCCTCATGCACCGACACACCACGCAGAAAAACAGGCTCACCGTTCAGCAGAATCTCGCGGCCACGGGTTTCTATATGTCTGAAACCAATCTCGTCGGCCATCGTTTCGCCGTTGCACGACAGCTCCACACGATACAACCGCGGACAGTCGGGGCTCCACAGCTGCGGTCTCGCCTTCAGCTGTACGGCCACGCGGCCCGTGGCATCCGTGCGCAACGTCCTCTTGATTTTCAATTCAGGAATCCGCAACGTCACCTCCTGCCCCTCTGCGGGCACATTCAGCCGAGCCCATGCCGTGATTTCATCATACCTCCCCTTTGAAAGTTTCACGCCGTAGTCGTCGATAAACGTCGTCGGAGTCTCTACCAACAGCACGTCGCGGGTAATGCCCCCATAGTTCCACCAGTCAGAATTCACCGTCGGTACCCCCTCCGGCTTTCGGATGGCGTTGACCCTCACCACCAGCAAGTTGTCGCCATCCTTCACCTCCTCCGTAATGTCATAATGAAACGGCGTGTATCCACCTATGTGCCTGCCCAGTTTGCGGCCGTTCAGATACACCTCCGTCTGATAGTTTGCCGCCGCAAAATACAGAAACAGCCTTCGTCCCTCCTTCCTACGAACCACGAAATCGCGCTTATACCACACCGAGCCCTCATAGAAGAACAGCTCCCGACGCTGCGTGTTCCAGTCGCCCGGCACCCGCAGCGTCTCCGCATCCGAGAAATCATACTCCACATGCTCCCCCTTCGACTTCGGGCGGTCGTTTTTGAAAAAGCCGTTCGTCGACTCCTTCAGCCGATAGTCATAATAGCCCGCGTCAAACGGGTCCGCAATCGTCTGCCAAACCCCGTTCAGCGAAGCCGTCTCCCTTGCATACACATTGTGTAACACCACCTGCGCACCTGCCGGAACCAACCCGCCCAACATTCCTGCAATGAGAATAATAAAACGTTTCTTCATACTTTGGTTATCTAAAAATCATAAAAATCCACCTTACAGCTGCCCAGCCTCCACCTGCAACACCACCTGTTCCGTCAGCCTGTCCTCCCCCGCCGCATCATAGTCCTTCCTCAGCGAAGCCCCGAACACCCATGCAAAAGCCTGATAGAAGCCCGCCTTCACCGGTCCCAGAAACGCCTGAATCAGCTGATACGACGACGAATTGCACTCCCTGTAAATCAGCTTGATCAGCAGCTTGCCCTGCGCATACGTCAGCTTCTTCATCCGCGGCGTATAACGCTCCTTGATGTCCGCCTCCACCAGCCTCATGTGCGCATCCTTCGCCCGCTTGTCCGGCAGCGTCTCCAGGTATTCATACGTCTCCACGATAATCCTGTTACACTCCTTCGCTATCGGCAACACCTTCTTCACGTTATATACCAGCTTCGTATACGCCTTCCGCTCCTTCGCCGACCTGAACTCCGGCTCCGGAAAAACATACACCCTGTTGGTCTCCACATACGGAATCTGCTCGCCCCCGTAGTCCACCTCACCCATGCGCACCGTAGGCACAAACGTAGGATGATCCATATCCACCTCGCGGTCCTCCGGATTCACCACACCCTGAGCCACCGACACACACGCCGGCAACGCCCACAGGCACAACACGCTCAACACCTTCCTCATCATACAACTGCAAAAGTAAGCATAATTTCCCAACACACCCAACTTTTTTAACCTCACTTAGCACAAAAAACACAAACTATTTGCAGCAACAAACATTTTTACCTATTTTTGCCACTAAATACACATCAAAAACAATACAAAACAACAATACCATGAAAAGATTCACATACACCTTAATATATATATGGCTCTCTACCCTCACCTATGCCCAGCAACAAAACTGGGAAGGAATGATAGACAACGTAGGAGTGACAGAAGCGGCCGAGTCGGAAGTCTGGGAAAGCATGTTCGACGTACTGAGTGATTTGGAAGAACACCCCATCAACCTCAACACCGCCACCCGTGAAGACCTGGAACGACTGCCGTTTCTCACCAATCAACAAATAGAAGACCTGCAAGCCTATCTCTATCAATATGGAAACATCCAGTCGATGGGCGAGCTATCCATGATTCCCTCGCTCGACCAATTACGAATAGAACTCCTCTCCCACTTCACTTACATAGCAACCACTGACGAACGCCACTTCCCCACATGGAAAGAGCTGGCTCAAAACGGCCAACACGACCTTCTGCTTACTGCCAAAGTGCCGTTCTACAAGCGACAAGGCGACCAGAACGGATACTTGGGCTATCCCTACCGATACTCCCTCCGCTATACATTCAACCACGACGACTACCTGAAAGCAGGACTCATAGGAGCGCAAGACAGTGGAGAGCCGTTTCTCAAAGGAGACAATGCCTATGGATTCGACCACTATTCCTACTACCTTGTCCTACGCAAGCTCGGCCGACTGAAGACACTCGCACTCGGACACTACAAGATTCGCGCCGGACTGGGTCTTGTAGTGAACAACGAACTGGGATTTGGCAAGTCCATGATACTGCCCTCCCTGCTCCGTTCAGGCTCCACCATCCGTGCCTATTCCTCACGCAGCAGTGCCAACTATCTCCAAGGAGCTGCAGCCACCGTAGATTTAGGTCACAACATAGACCTGACAGGATTTCTCTCATGGCGTTATATCGACGGAACACTTTCCAAATACCAGCAAGCCATCGTCACCCTCGTCAAGAACGGCTACCATCGCACACCCACCGAAATGTCCAAGAAGAACAATGCCAGCCAGACCGCCGCAGGAATACACCTCGCATGGCAACACAACGGATTCCACCTTGGAGCCACCATGCTCTATACACACCTCTCCCTACCCTTACAACCCAATACAGCACAGCGTTATCGCAACTTCTATCCTGCCGGAAACCACTTTTGGAATGCCAGTACCGACTATGGATATACCTGCCGACGCTTCACCTTCAGCGGCGAAACAGCCATCAACGACCGCCATGCCATAGCCACCATCCATGTAGCCAACGTGCAACTCACCTCCGACATACAGCTCACGGCCTTACAACGATTCTACTCCTATCGCTACTACACCCTGCTCGGACAGAGTTTCAGCGACGGCGGATATACACAGAACGAGAGTGGATTCTACATCGGCATGACCTGGCATCCCCGCCGGAACTTCACGCTTACGGCCTACACAGACATAGTCTACTTCCCTTGGTTGCGCTATCAGGTCAGTAATGCCTCTCACGCATGGGACAACAGCCTTGCCTTCAGCTGGAAGAAAAAACATTTCACCTTTAGCGGACGCTATCGCTTCCGTACCCGTGAGAAAGACGACACCCAAAAGACAACGCTCATCGACGATGCCACCCATCGGATGCGCCTGTCCGTAGCCTATACGGATGGCTTCTGGACCTCAAAGACACAAGGCGACTTCGTCCTGAACCATTACAAACAATCATCCCGAGGATGGATGGTGTCGCAAGACATCGGCTGCCAGCCATGGAAACCCTTACAGCTATTCTTGCACGGAGCCTGGTTCCACACCGATGACTATGCTTCACGCATCTATTCCTATGAGCGCGGACCACGCTATGATTTCTATTTTCCTTCATTCTACGGTCACGGCATCCGCTACGGACTTCTTGCACAAACCAATCTGGGACGCAGCTGGATGCTTCTCGGCCGACTTTCCACTACCGACTACTTCGACCGCGACCACATTTCCAGTGGTTTGCAACGCATCAACCATTCGTCCATGACCGATTTTGAACTCCAAATCCGCTGGAAATTCCATTAGAAACTATCCAATATTCATTAGATACAATCCCACTGAAGTACACTCATCTTCCGAAAGTGCCACACCCGAGACAATTTTTAATTTATTTTTTGAGAAAAAATAAATTATTAATTCTCAAAAAATAAAT
>CAMHEA010000109.1 GCA_946184025.1 uncultured Prevotella sp. | reverse complement strand
CAGCGATTTTCTTCATTATCTCTTCATTATATCACTCGAAATGTCGGATGAACCAGAAATTTATCGTGAAATAAGCATCCTCTTGCCCCTTCAGCGTGTCGGCTGACATGCAGAAAAAATAAGGAAAACTCCCGCTGAGGCTCACTCGCTAACTAACTGTGGTTCAGTTGTTTAGCAAGTGAGCCTCGGCCGTTTGAATTTTTAATTTATTTTTTCTCAAAAAATAATTTATTAATTCTCAAAAAATAAATTAAAAATTCTCGCGAGTGTGGCACTTTCGGAAAACAAGCGGAGCCAAACAACCAAACAACGGAATCACTAAACTACCAATTTCACGGATTAAACGAAATCACTAACCGCCTAAAAGACTAAAGAACGAAAACACTAAACTACCCATTTTCACGGATTAAACGAAATCACTAACCGCCTAAAAGACTAAAGAACGGAATCACTAAACTACCCATTTCACGGATTAAACGAATAAAAAATCTTATGTATAGAGCAGCAAGAAGAGGGGACTATGGGAGATTCTGGCGTTCTATGGATTGAGTCTTTGCTCAAAATACGCATCCAGTGGACTTTTTGCATAGCGTGACAGGCTACCATCGGCCAGCAACTGTGCCGGCGTGCCGATGACGAGGGGCTGCTGCCGCTCCATCAGCCAGATGCAGTCAGCCATGCGCACAGCCAGTTCCAAGTCGTGGGTGGAGAGGACCAAGGTCTTTCCTTGCTCGTGGGCCAGCTGGCGGAGCAGTGTCATCACTTCCACACGGCTCGGATAGTCGAGGAAGGCCGTCGGCTCGTCCAAGAAGATAACCGGTGTCTGCTGTGCCAGTGCCCGCGCAATCATCACCTTCTGCCGTTCGCCGTCGCTGAGGGTGCCGAGACGGCGATGCGCCAAGGTTTCGATGCCCACCATGTGCAGGCAGTCGGCCACGATGCGATGGTCATCGGCACTGCCGGTACCCCAGAATCCCGTATAGGGCGAGCGTCCCATGGCCACCACTTCCTGTGCCGTGAGCCGCCGGGCATCGGTGCGTTCGGTGAGCACGATGGCCACAAGGCGCGCCAGCTGGTGGCTGGTCAGGTTCTGGAGAGCCGTCCACTGTCCGCAGAAATATTCCACCGACCCAGCCAAGGGCGACTGATAGCCGGTGAGCGTACGCAGGAGCGTGGACTTCCCCACGCCATTAGCCCCGATGAGACAGGTCAGTGAGCTGTCGCTGAGCGTTGCCGTGAAAGGACCGGCCACATTCCTCCGGCCGTATCCTACCTCCAACTGGTTCAAGCGTATCTTTTCCATGCTGCAAAGTTACGCAAAAACGAGGGAAATGTAAAAGACAAGCTTGCTTTTTCTTTTCATTTCCGAGTGCCAGAGTAAGTTCGGCGAAGCCAAAGCTACTCAAAAACGGGAGTAATGGAAAGGGAAAAAACACTTTTTTCCATTCCATGACCGAGTGACCGAAACTTCGGCGGAACTAAAGCTACGGAAAATAAATATATTTCGTAACTTTGCAAACTGATAATGGCACAACATTCATCCATACAGGCACTCCAACAGCAACGCATCCTACTCCAACTGGAGTATTATGCGGAGAAGGAAGCCTTCCGCAAACAGACCGAACAGACGGGCATGATGCGGAAGGTGAAGCGCGGCGATGCCTGGTTTCCGCTGCGGGTGGGCAGGAGCTACTACAATTCCTTGAACCAGCTGTCGCTGGAAGTGTTTCGTACGGCCGACCTGGATGTGGAGCACAACTTTGAATACGGCCGTCCCGTGGTGTTCTTTGTGGCGCGA
The DNA here is from genome assembly GCA_946184025.1 of uncultured Prevotella sp. Classification (GTDB taxonomy): domain Bacteria; phylum Bacteroidota; class Bacteroidia; order Bacteroidales; family Bacteroidaceae; genus Prevotella. Next base: position 4,873 of record CAMHEA010000109.1, on the reverse strand, counting down.
AACGGGGCGAATACTTCGGGAGACAAGGCCGCGGCTTCGCACCTCGACCCTCGGAAATCACTCCGCTACTTCTCCTTTACGGCCACGGTGGCCTATGCCGACGGCGACCGTATGGTGGTGAGTGTGCCCGACTCGGCTCCCATCCTGGAGTTGCAGTCGAGTCAGGAACAGGTGGGTTGTCAGCTGTCTTTCGACGAAACGAGCTACCGCGCCATGTTCGATGCCTTGGATCGCGTCATCAGTGCCAAGGAAAACCGGCTGGCTGAGTTGCGGGAGCTGTTCCACCGGGGAGCAGCCATGCCGGTATCGTTCCGCGAAGAAGGACAGGGCGTACGCCTTCCGTGGCTCAACCCCACGCAGGAGGAAGCCGTCGGCAAGGTACTGAGAGCCAAAGACGTAGCCATCGTGCATGGTCCGCCGGGTACGGGTAAGACGACGACACTCGTAGAAGCCATCAACGAGACCCTGCTGCGCGAACCGCAAGTGCTGGTGTGTGCCCAAAGCAACATGGCCGTGGACTGGATCAGCGAGAAACTCGTGGACCGGGGCATCAACGTGCTGCGGCTGGGCAATCCGACACGCGTCAACGACAAGATGCTTTCGTTCACCTACGAACGCAGATTCGAAGCACACCCCGACTATACCACGCTGTGGAGCATCCGCAAGGCCATGCGCGAGCTGCGAAGTCAGCGCAAACGCGGACAAGGCAACTATCACCAGAAGATGGAACGGCTGAAGAACCGCGCCACGGAACTGGAAATCCGCATCCAGAGCGACCTTTTCAGCCAGGCCAACGTCATCGCCTCGACCCTCGTAGGAGCCGACAGCCGTCTGCTCATGGGCATGAAATTCCACACGCTCTTTATAGACGAAGCGGCACAGGCACTTGAAGCAGCCTGCTGGATACCTCTGCGACGTGTCCACCGCGTCATCCTGGCCGGCGACCACTGCCAGTTGCCGCCTACGGTGAAGAGCATCGCCGCCTTGAAAGCGGGTCTGGGCAAGACCTTGATGGAACGGCTGGTGGAGAACCATCCCGAAGCGGTGACCTTGCTGCGCATCCAATATCGCATGAACGAGCAGATTATGCGCTTCTCTTCCGACTGGTTCTACGGCGGAAAGGTGGAGAGTGCACCGCAAATCAAATACCGCGGCATCCTCGACTGGGACTACCCCATGGAATGGAGGGACACTTCGGAGGAGGAGGAGAGGGTCACTGATGAAACGACAAACGAGAGGGCATCCCTCGCACCACGCCCCGTGCACCACGGAAAGGAGGAGTTCATCGGTTCTTCCTTCGGACGCATCAACAAAGATGAAGCCGAATGCACCCTGCAAACGCTGGAGGACTACTTCACGAAGATAGGCAAACAACGCATCCTCGACGAACAAATCGATGTGGGAATCATCTCACCCTACCGTGCACAGGTACAGTATCTGCGGCAACTCGTCAAGAAACGCGCCTTCTTCAAGCCCTACCGAAGCCTCATCAGCATCAATACCGTTGACGGATTCCAAGGACAAGAGCGCGACATCATCCTCATCTCGCTCGTGCGGAGCAACGACGAAGGACAAATCGGCTTCCTGCGTGACCTGCGACGCATGAATGTGGCCATCACCCGAGCTCGCATGAAACTCATTATCCTTGGCGACAGGACCACACTGACCCGCCATCCGTTCTACCAACGCCTCTGGGATTACATCGAAAGCCTCCACGAATAGCAGAAACAAAGGGGGCATTTACATTGGACAGGACTTGACGAGCATTAACAAAAACCGAAATCTGCTCCCCTCCGCCCATGAACAGACAGACAAATATTTGCTGTTCTCAGTATTAATTACTAATTTTGCAGACGATTTCAAGAATAATAAGAGTAGGTATTATGAAGATAGAAGCATTGATAGCAGGCAGCGTCATCGCTGCGGTGAAGGAGTTGTACGGACAGGATGTGCCGGAAAAGATGGTGGCTTTGCAGAAAACGCGAAGCGACTTTGAAGGCAACCTGACCCTTGTGGTGTTCCCCTTCCTGAAGATTTCAAGGAAGAAACCGGAAGAAACGGCACAGGACATCGGCGAATACCTCAAGAAGAACTGTACGGCCATTGCCGACTTCAACGTGGTCAAGGGATTCCTGAACCTCGTCATCGCACCCGCCGCATGGACTTCGCTGCTCAATGACATCAATGCCGACGACACCTACGGCTATGTTGCACCCGAAAAGAAGGCTGAGGAGAATGGCGGCAAGCAGCCACTGGTGATGATTGAATACTCATCGCCCAACACAAACAAGCCCCTTCACCTCGGACATGTACGCAACAACCTGCTCGGATGGTCGTTAGCCAAGATCATGGAGGCCAACGGAAACCGCGTAGTGAAGACCAATATCGTCAACGACCGCGGCATACACATCTGCAAGTCGATGCTTGCCTGGCTGAAATACGGAAACGGCGAAACTCCAGAAACCAGTGGAAAGAAGGGCGACCACCTCATCGGCGACTATTATGTGGCCTTCGACAAACACTACCGCGAGGAAGTGAAGACCCTCAAGGAACAGTTCATCGCTGAAGGTATGGATGCTGAGAAAGCTGAAGAAAAGGCTAAGAACGAGGCTCCGCTTATCGTGGAAGCCCACGAGATGCTCGTGAAATGGGAGCAGAACGACCCGGAAGTACGCGCCTTATGGAAGAAGATGAACGACTGGGTGTATGCCGGTTTCGACGAAACCTACAAGGCCCTGGGCGTAAGCTTCGACAAAATCTACTACGAATCCAACACCTACCTTGAAGGAAAGAAGAAGGTAGAAGAAGGATTGGCGAAAGGCCTCTTCTTCCGCAAGGACGACAACAGCGTATGGGCCGACCTCAGCGACGAAGGTCTTGACCAGAAACTGCTGCTCCGTTCCGATGGCACCAGCGTCTACATGACCCAGGACATCGGCACCGCTGACATGCGTTTCAAGGACTACCCCATCGACAAGATGATCTATGTGGTGGGCAACGAGCAGAACTATCACTTCCAAGTGCTCTCCATCCTCCTCGACCGACTTGGATTCAAATGGGGAAAGGAACTCGTACACTTCTCCTACGGCATGGTAGAGCTGCCCAACGGCAAGATGAAGAGCCGCGAAGGTACCGTAGTGGATGCCGACGACCTCATCGTCTCCATGATAGAGAACGCCAAGACACTGAGCGAAGACAAGGTGAACAAACTCGAAGGCATCAGCGAGGAAGAGAAGAATGAGATTGCACGCATCGTGGGCATGGGTGCACTGAAGTATTTCATCCTCAAAGTAGATGCCCGCAAGAACATGCTTTTCAATCCAGAGGAGTCCATCGACTTCAACGGCAACACCGGTCCCTTCATCCAATACACCCACGCCCGCATCCGCAGCATCCTGCGCAAGGCCGGAGCACAGGGCATTGACATTCCGGCGGAGCTCCCTGCAAGTGCACCTGTAAACGAAAAGGAAGTGGAACTAATCCAGAAACTCAGCGAGTTTGGCAGTGCCGTGGAACAGGCGGGTAAAGACTACAGTCCCAGCGGCATCGCAAACTACTGCTACGAACTCACCAAGCAGTTCAACCAATACTACCACGACTACAGCATCCTCGGTGCTGACACGCAGGAGGAGAAGACCGTGCGCCTCGTACTGGCACAGAACGTCGCCAAAACCATCAAAAACGGTATGGCACTCCTCGGCATAGAAGTTCCGGAACGGATGTAAATCCCTCAAAGGAAGACATTTTTACCACTTCATCAAGACAAGAAAGGCCGACTCCCTACATGGGAAGCCGGCCTTTTACTTTCCTTTGACAAGACACCTTTTCAGGCTAATCCAGATCGAGCATATCATCATCACCGCCCTCTTCTTTCCAAATGTCGGTAGGATTATTACCGTCTTGGCTCCATCCCTGCTGTCTCGTATTGGCCAGCAGATGCTCCTGGGCATAGTGGATGAGTCGCACCTCAGGTTGTCTATATACCTTTTTGTTTGTCATTTCACCAGTCTCCTCACTTGTTTTATTTCACCAACAGTTTCTTTCCGCCCACGATATAGAGGCCGTGGGGCAGTTGTCCGGCCCTCGTTCCGACCTTCCTGCCGGCCAGGTCATAGACAGGAGCAGGGCCGGCAGAAGAGAACAGCACGGCACTGGAGGCAATCCCGTCAGTCACCTGTACCTCGCCGCCATCCTGCGGATCGTCGCCGGGAATCAGTTCTTCTATCGGATCGTCAATGTCTACCACGCCGTTGATGGAGAAATGAGCCAGTTGCTGCTCCTCATCGAAGATGCTGTAAGGCAGTTCTATCCATCCGCGGAAGCCTTTGATGCGCGTATCTTTGTTCAGTTCATACATCTTTCCACCGCTCATGGCATAGGAGCCCTTGGGCGCGTAAGTTCCCTCTGTAGCCGTTGTACCGTTGTAAACACTAAAAGATTAAAAATCCTCAGATGGAATGACTTTATCTGACGATTTTTGCCCTTCTTCTTCCTACACAGCCATGCCCCAGCAGCCATGCCGCACGCCACTCTTGAACCATGTAGGGACGGAGCCCCCACCTCACCAGTATGCAATCTGCTTGCCTACCCCACTTCGCCAGCATGTCCGTTGCATGTTGTAGGCCTGCCTACCCCACCTCACCTGCGGCACTTCTCCCCTAAGAGGGAGGGAGAGTGGCTGGCACATTGCGACTCATCCTTAACTCACGTCATTCTTTTAGTCGCTACATTTTGTAAAAGCACTAAAGCGATTACGGGAAAGTCATAGTTTAGTCGTTTAAGCGTTTGGCTTCACTTTTCTGGTGAAAGTGGTATGGTCGTTTTCCGAAAGTGCCACACTCGCGAGAATTTTTAATTTATTTTTTGAGAATTA
>CAMHEA010000108.1 GCA_946184025.1 uncultured Prevotella sp. | reverse complement strand
TACGAATTTTTAATTTATTTTTTCTCAAAAAATAATTTATTAATTCTAAAAAAATAAATTAAAAATTCTCGCGACTGTGGCACTTTCGGAGAACAAGGGTATTGAAAACCTGCCGTCACGGAGCCGAAAACGGAATATAACAACAAATTTCATGGAATATTTTTGCTTTTTTGGCGATAGCATTGTATCTTTGCAGATGATGATTTTACCGCATCAACAATATTATATAATAGGATCACACAAGGTATAGAAGTACAAAAAAGAAATGATACTGAACTACGATGTAATCGTGATTGGTGGCGGACACGCGGGCTGCGAGGCTGCCACGGCAGCTGCAAACATGGGCGCACGGACGTGCCTGGTGACCATGGACATGAATAAAATAGGTCAGATGTCGTGCAATCCGGCTGTCGGCGGAATCGCTAAAGGCCAGATAGTCAGAGAGATAGATGCTCTTGGCGGACAAATGGGACTCGTCACGGACAAGACGGCCATACAGTTCCGCATGCTCAACCGCTCAAAAGGACCGGCTGTGTGGTCACCCCGTGCCCAGTGCGACCGTGAGAAATTCATCTGGGAATGGCGAACCGTACTCGATCAGACGGAGAACCTCGACATCTGGCAGGATCAGGCGGAGGAGCTGTTGGTCGAGTCTGTTGAGTCACCTACGCAACAACGCAAGCAAGTGGTAGGCGTGAAGACCATCTGGGGAGCCGAACTGCGAGCCAAGAGTGTCGTCATCACCGCAGGAACCTTCCTCAACGGACTGATGCACATCGGACGCACGAAGGTGCCGGGAGGACGCATCGCCGAGCCGGCCGTGCTCCGATTCACCGAGAGCATAGCCCGCCACGGCATCCGATATGATCGCATGAAGACAGGAACGCCTGTACGCATAGACCGACGAAGCGTGCATTTCGAAGACATGGAGGTACAGCCAGGCGAGAACGACTACCATCAGTTCTCCTATTTCGGACCACACCGCGCCCTGAAACAACTGCCTTGCTGGACCTGCAACACGACTCCTGAGACGCACGAGGTGCTCCGTAGCGGACTGGCCGACTCTCCCTTGTACAACGGACAGATACAAAGCACCGGGCCACGCTACTGCCCCAGCATCGAAACGAAGCTCGTCACCTTTCCCGACAAGAATCAGCACCCGCTCTTCTTGGAACCGGAAGGCACCGATACGAACGAGATGTATCTCAACGGATTCTCGTCTTCCATGCCCATGGAGATTCAGTTGGAAGCGCTCCGGAAGATTCCTGCACTGCGAGACGTACGCGTCTATAGGCCCGGCTACGCCATCGAGTATGACTACTTCGACCCGACGCAACTGAAGCATACGCTTGAATCAAAGGCCATCGAAGGCCTGTTCTTCGCCGGACAGGTAAACGGAACGACAGGATACGAGGAAGCCGGTGGACAAGGAACGGTTGCCGGAATCAACGCCGCCCTGCACTGTGGTGGTGAAACGACGTTTACCATGCGTCGGGACGAGTCGTATATAGGCGTATTGATAGATGATTTGGTGACCAAGGGAGTCGATGAACCCTATCGGATGTTCACCTCTCGCGCCGAATATCGAATCCTGCTGAGACAGGATGATGCCGACGAACGACTCACGGAGAAGTCCTATGAGATGGGATTGGCACGTCGCGACAGATATGACTGGTGGATGGAGAAGAAGAAAAACATACAGCGCATCATCGACTTCTGCAATCAGACGGCGGTCAAACCTGCACAAATCAACAGCTTCCTTGAGGCTGTCGGGACTGCTCCTCTGCATGGTTCGGCCAAGATTTCCGACCTCGTGGCACGCCCCCAAGTCAACTTCCAGAACCTGAGCGAGCAACTGCCACAGCTCAAGGAAGTCTTGGATGCATCGCCCAACCGCAAGGACGAGATTGCCGAAGGAGCAGAAATCCGCATCAAATATAAAGGATATATCGAGCGGGAACGCGTCTTTGCCGGAAAAATGCACAAACTGGAGAACATCAAGATAAAAGGAAAGTTCGACTACATGAGCATCAACGACCTCTCGACAGAGTGCAGGCAGAAACTCGAACGCATCCAACCCGAGACCTTGGCACAGGCCAGTCGCATCCCAGGAGTAAGTCCAAGCGACATCAACGTGCTGTTGGTCCTGCTCAGGAAATAACCTCCCCAAAAAGAAGGAAAGCACTCCCACCCTTCCAACTGATTGAAAACGAGAAACAAGTAAATGTTTCACATGAAACAATCGGGCATTTACAACGAATAAAACCAATTAAATATGAACACCAAATTACTATTAGACAACCTGCGGACTATCCCAGATTTCCCCAAGAAAGGAATCAACTTCCGCGACGTAACAACCCTCTACAAGAACGGAGCGTGCATGCAAGAAATGACCAATGCACTCTATGAACTCTACAAAGACAAGGGAATCACGAAGATTGTGGGCATCGAAAGCCGGGGATTCATCATGGCATCGGCACTCGCTGCACGCTTAGGCTGTGGCGTAGTATTGGCACGCAAACCGGGAAAGCTGCCCGCCACGGTCATCAAAGAGTCTTTCTCCAAGGAATACGGAGTCGATACCGTCGAGATGCACATTGACTCCATCACGCCAGACGACGTTGTTCTCATCCACGATGACCTTCTCGCCACTGGTGGAACAGCCAAGGCCACCTACAAACTGGTACAGCACTTCCATCCGAAAAAGGTCTACATGAACTTCATTATAGAAATCACCGACGAAGGATTGCACGGTCGCGACGAGTTCAAAGACATTGAACTGACAACGCTCCTTACCATATAAGAAGCCGAAGCGTCCTCAGTCGTGAAACAGATAAATGTTTCACATGAAACAATTAAATTCGAAACAGCTTTAAACAAGGCAGTTACAACATGACGAAAGAAGAAAACAAGAAGCGACTCGAACACTTGAAAGGCATCGTGGCAAGCCTTCCTCACAAGCCTGGCACCTATCAATACTATGACGAAAATCATACGATTATCTATGTAGGAAAAGCCAAAGACTTGAAGAATCGGGTCTCTTCTTATTTTCATAAAGAAGTAGACAGGTACAAGACAAAGGTGCTCGTCAGCAAGATCTGGGACATTTCCTATTCCGTTGTCAACACAGAGGAAGATGCACTGCTCATCGAAAACGAACTCATCAAGCAATATCAGCCTCGCTACAACGTATTACTAAAGGACGGGAAGACCTACCCCAGTATCTGCGTCACCAAAGAATACCTGCCCAGAATCTTTAAAACAAGAACCATCAACAAGAAGTTCGGACAGTTTTTCGGGCCATACAGCCACATCGGAAGCATGTATGCCATCCTCGAACTCATCCATAAAGCCTACAAGCCCAGGACTTGCCGGATGCCCATCACAAAGGAAGGCATCGAACAAGGGAAATATAAACCCTGCCTGGAATATCATCTCCACAACTGCAACGGACCTTGCATCGGCAGGCAATCCTATGAGGATTATCAGCAAAATATAGCACAGGCAAGGGAAATTCTCAAAGGAAATACGCGCGAAGTAAGCCGTTCCATCTATGCCAAAATGATGGAAATGGCCGAAAAAATGGAGTTTGAAAAAGCCGAAAACCTCAAGAAACAATACCAATTACTCGATAGTTTCTGCGCCAAAAGCGAAATTGTCAGCCATACCATCAGCGACGTTGATGTATTCAGCATTGTCAACGACGATGCCAACAAAACGGCTTTCATCAACTATATCCACGTCAAAAACGGAGCCATCAACCAAAGCTTCACCTACGAATACAAGCGAAAGCTCGATGAAACCGACCAAGAACTGCTCAACGACGCCATCGTAGAGATTCGCAAACGCTTCCAAAGCGATGCCAAGGAAGTAATCGTTCCGTTCGAAATGGACTTCAGGCTAAAGGACGCGGAGTTCTTTATCCCCCAACGCGGAGACAAGAAGCATCTGCTGGAATTGTCTGAAATGAATGGAAAACAATATAAGTTCGACCGCCTGAAACAAGCAGAAAAACTTAATCCGGAGCAGAAACAGACGCGATTGATGAAAGAATTGCAAGAAAAACTACGCCTGCCCAAGCTTCCTTACCAGATTGAATGTTTCGACAACTCAAACATTTCAGGCAGTGATGCCGTTGCAGGCTGTGTGGTTTTCAAGGCGATGAAACCGTCGAAAAAAGACTATCGGAAGTACAATATCAAGACCGTTGAAGGCCCGGACGACTATGCTTCCATGCAGGAAGTGGTGCGACGACGCTACAGCCGCATGATGGAAGAAGGCACTCCCCTGCCCGACCTTATCATCACCGATGGTGGCATCGGGCAAATGAACGTCGTACGACAAGTCGTAGAAGACGAACTCCACCTTGCCATCCCCATTGCCGGACTCGCCAAAGACGACCGCCATCGCACCAATGAACTCCTTTACGGATTCCCTCCGCAAGTCATTGGTTTAAAGACAGATAGCGAATTATTCCACGTTCTCACCCGCATTCAGGATGAAGTACACCGCTATGCCATCACCTTCCACCGCGACAAACGCTCGAAGCATGCCCTTCACAGTGCCTTAGACGACGTGAAAGGCATCGGTCTGAAGACCCGTGAAGCCCTGATTAAGTCGCTGAAGAGTGTAAAAAGAGTACAAGAAGCTGATATTCAGACACTTAAAGAAATAATCGGACCAGCCAAGGCTGCCCTCGTCTACAATTATTTTCATCCCGAAACACTTGAAATCAAATAAATTTCGTATATTTGCCGAATGAGAATTGTGATACAACGTGTCAGCCATGCCAGCGTAACCATCAACGGAAACGTGAAAAGCAGCATTGGAAAAGGGTTTCTGATCCTTCTTGGCATCGCTGAAAACGATACAAAAGAAGATGCCGACTGGCTGGTGAAAAAGGTGTTGGGGCTACGCGTTTTCGACGACGAGAACGGCGTAATGAACCGCGACATCATGGAAACTGACGGCGAACTACTCGTCATCAGCCAGTTTACGTTGCTTGCCAGCTACAAGAAAGGCAACCGTCCGAGCTATATCCGGGCTGCACGCCACGACATTTCCATCCCGCTCTACGAATATTTCTGTGCCCGTCTGGGTCAGGAGAGCGGCAAGAACATTGGGACGGGTGAGTTTGGAGCCGACATGAAGGTAGAACTGCTGAACGACGGGCCAGTGACCATCTGCATGGACACGAAGAACAAAGAATAAAAGAAAAGACAAAACAAGGACTCAAAGATGACGATTAAGGACGCACAACAGCTTGTAGACCAATGGATTAAGGACTATGGAGTACGCTACTTCTCCGAACTGACCAATATGGCCGTACTGACGGAGGAAGTCGGTGAGCTGGCGCGTGTCATTGCCCGTCAGTATGGGGATCAGAGCTTCAAGGAAGGTGAATCCGCCAATCTCGGCGAAGAAATGGCCGACGTGCTGTGGGTACTGCTTTGCCTGGCCAACCAGACCGGTGTAGACCTGACCGAAGAACTACAGAAGAGCATTGAGAAGAAAACACGACGCGACAAAGACCGCCATCGTAACAATCCGAAACTCCAAAAAAACTGAAAAAAGTAACGATTTTATCGAAACATTCATATTTAACATTTTCTAAATCATAGTATTATGGAAGAAAAACACCACCACGAGCATCATCATGAGCATGCTCCACGACAGAGTAAGATCGAACAGGCTCTGAGTAAGTATAATTGTAACATAGAGGATGCCGAAGTAGCAGCCGCAGTAAAGAAAATCATTGCCGAAAAAGTTCCGGAGAACGACAACCTGGACGTAAAGAAATTCCTATTCGGCAGCATCGAGCTCACCACACTGAAGACCACCGACTCCGAAGAAAGCGTCTTGGCCTTCACTGAGCGTGTAAACGAGTTCGACAACCAATATCCAGACCTTCCCCATGTAGCCACCATCTGCGTCTATCCGTGTTTTGCACGCGTAGTGAGCGAATCGCTGGAAGTAGACGGCGTTGAAATAGCCTGTGTGTCAGGCAGTTTTCCGTCCAGTCAGGCACTGTTGGAGGTGAAGGTGGCCGAGACGGCACTGGCCGTAAAGGACGGAGCCACGGAAATAGACATCGTAATGCCTGTAGGCAAGTTCCTGAGTGGCGACTATGAAGGCGTAGCCGATGAAATCAGCGAATTAAAGCAGACCTGCGGAGCCGATGTGGCCATGAAAGTTATCCTCGAAACCGGCGACATCGTGACGGCTTCGAACATCAAGAAGGCTTCCATCCTGTCGATGTATGCCGGTGCCGACTACATCAAGACGTCCACGGGCAAAGAAAAGGTTTCCGCCACTCCCGAAGCAGCTTATGTCATGTGTCAGGCCATTAAGGAATACTACGACGAAACGGGCATACAAATCGGCTTTAAACCTGCCGGCGGCATCAATACGCCGATGGATGCGGTGATTTACTATACGATTGTGAAAGAAGTGCTGGGCGAGAAATGGCTCACCAACAAGTGGTTCCGCATGGGTACCAGCCGCTTAGCCAACCTTCTCTTGAGTGAAATTGAAGGTCGGGAAGTGAAGTTCTTCTAACGATTTTGGATAGCCTTGCAAGGTGCAAGTGCCGTCAGCAGACTTGGAGGTGCGAAGATTTCGCACCTCTTTTTTTATGCCTGAAACACCCCTTCCAATACCAGAAAGCTCCTCATTCCATACAAATGATATTGTCGTGTCAGCCCAACCCCTAACCAACTGAGGCTCAACAAGATAGCAAAAGAGGCTCAGTGGAGAGAATTTTTAATTTAT
>CAMHEA010000107.1 GCA_946184025.1 uncultured Prevotella sp. | reverse complement strand
TCTCAAGCTCAGTGGCGAGAGCCTCATGGGTGCACAAGGCTTCGGCATTGACCCGGAGCGGCTGGGCGACTACGCTCGGCAGATTAAGGAAATACACGAGATGGGTGTGCAGATTGGTATCGTCATCGGTGGCGGCAATATCTTCCGCGGGCTCAGTGGCTCGCAGAAGGGCTTCGACCGTGTGAAGGGCGACCAGATGGGCATGTGTGCTACGGTCATCAACTCGTTGGCTTTGAGCTCCGCACTGGGTGCCATCGGCGTAAAAAACAAGGTGCTTACGGCTATTCGTATGGAACCTATCGGCGAATTCTATACAAAATGGAAGGCCATCGAGGCGATGGAGGCCGGACAGGTGTGCATCTTCTCTGCCGGAACGGGTTCGCCTTACTTCACGACCGACACGGGCTCGTCACTGCGCGGCATTGAGATTGAAGCTGACGTGATGCTCAAGGGAACACGCGTGGATGGTATCTATACTGCTGATCCGGAGAAAGACCCGACGGCAACGAAGTTCGAAGACATTACCTATAAGGAGGTGCTGGCACGCGGACTGAAGGTGATGGATCTGACAGCGATCTGTATGTGCAGCGACAACAACCTGCCGATCTATGTTTTTAACATGGATGTGGTGGGCAATCTCAAGAAAGTGATGGACGGAGAGCCCATCGGTACGCTGGTGCATAATTAAGGTTTAGCGTGTAGGGTGTCGGGCTTTGCATGTACGCTCTACACCTTACTCTTCAAAATCAACGTATTCTCCTTCGTCGTCAGAGATAATCTTCTGGTCTTTCTCAGTAGAGGAACGGCGGTCGATGATGACGTTTCCGTTTACCTTTGTCTGTTGCTGCTGACGCGGTTGCTGCTGGAAACGCTTGGCCGCGTTGTGCACCTGCCTGAAGAAAGCCCACGCCACGACGATGGCGAGTACAAAGGCTCCGAGGAAGAGTAGGAAGATGAGTTTAAGAAACCACATGCTGATTGTCCTTTCGTTGGGTCATGGCCGAGAGAAAGATGTACCATGCAATGATGACGGCAATGCCGAGAATGCCGAAGATGGCTAACAGGGGGATGCAGGAGCCGACAAAAATGTATTTCACTTCGTTGCCTTTCCAGCCCCAGTGCTTGAATTTTAAGGCGAACATGGGAATCTCGCTGACCAACAGCCAACTGCTGATGCATACACCGGCTATCATTGCGAAGACCATCCATGGTGAAGACTCTATCCACTGGCATCCGCCGACGATGAGTGCGCCCCAGAAGAGGGCGTTGGCAGGTGTCGGCAAGCCGATGAATCCCAGTGCCTGACGCTCGTCGAGGTTGAACTTGGCCAGTCTGAGTGCCGAAAATGCGGCCATGACGAAGGCAAAGAACGGCAGATAAGGGCGCAGACACTCCATCGCGCTTGGATATTCCATGACTCCCAATTCCGTAAACACAATCGTTGCGGGTGCTACGCCGAAGGTAACATCGTCGGCCAGCGAGTCAAGTTCCTTCCCGATGGGTGAACTGACACCCAGCAGGCGCGCACTCATGCCGTCGAAGAAGTCAAAGACGGCTCCGATGACAATCCATAGCAGTGCGGTCTCTGCGCTTCCGGCGAAGGCATAGAACGTGGCGATGCATCCTGAGAGCAGGTTGCAGCAGGTAATGGTGTTGGGAATGTGTTTCTTGATACTCATGTCGTGTCTGGTCTGTTCCGAAGTGTCCGACAAGTCGTCCTCCAAAATATTATTTCATCTTGGCAATCACAGTCTGGTTGCCTGTGGTGGCTTGCCCCATTTTTACGCAGACTTCCGTCCCAAGAGGCAGGTAAACGTCCACACGGGAGCCGAGTTTGATGAATCCCAGATGCTCGTCGATGTAGCAATCTTCACCTTCCTGGGCGTAGGTGACGATGCGTCGGGCTACGGCACCGGCGATCTGACGGCAGAGCACGTCAGCCCCTTCGGGTGTCGTAATCATCACGTCGGCGCGTTCGTTTTCCTCGCTGGCCTTGGGCAGCCATGCCTTATGGAAGTTTCCGTTGCGGTGACGTACGAATTTCACATAGCCGTCAACGGGAAACCAGTTGGCGTGTACGTTCCACAGGTCCATAAAGATGCTGATCATTAGTCGTTTGTCATGGAAATACTCGTTTTCTTCCACTTCTTCGATGACGACGATACGTCCGTCGGCCGGTGCCACGACAATCTTGTCGGTGTCTTCCGAGGGGAAACGGCGTATCGGACAACGATAGAAGTTGGCCGTAATGGCATAGATGGTGCCGAAGACGGCAATGAAAATCCAGAACGGAATCTTGGTGGAGAAGGCAAACCACAATACCAATGCCACGGCAATCAGTCCGATGCCGCCATATAAGAGCGTGTTCGTTCCTTCTCGGTGTATTCTTATTTTCTTAAGTTTCTTGATTCTTTGTCCCATGGTTTCGGTTTATAGACGATGCAAAGGTAATACATTTAATTCAGAAACAGGGTTTCACAATTCATAAAAATTTAAAATAGCCGACATTTCGGTACATTTCTCTTGGTTTTCTCGGTAGGAAAGTGTAACTTTGAGGCTCGAATATGCCGTAACGATGCAAGGCGGACGGTTTAATACATATTTTTAGAATGGAAGATTTCGTACATTTACACGTTCATACCTATTATTCTATCCTAGATGGGCAGTCGCCCGTTCAAGCGTTGGTGGACAAGGCGGTGGCCGATGGCATGAAAGGCATGGCCATTACCGACCATGGCGACATGTTCGGCGTAAAGGAATTGTTTGATTATTGTAAAAAAATCAACGGCAAACGAAAGAAAGAAGGACTGGAACCGTTCAAGCCTATCTTTGGCTGTGAAATGTATGTATCGAGGAACGGAAGCAAGGAACTGAAGCGAGACAAAAGCGACATGAGCGGTTATCACCTCGTTGTGCTGGCCAAAAACTATCAGGGCTACAAGAACCTGGTGAAGCTGGTGAGTCGGGCATGGGTGGATGGCTTCTACATGCGGCCTCGTACGGATCGCGAAGATTTGGAACGCTACCATGAGGGACTCATCGTCTGCTCGGCATGTATTGCCGGAGAGGTACCCAGAAAGATCCTGAACGGTGACATTGCCGGCGCACGCGAGGCCATAGAATGGCATCAACGTGTCTTCGGCGACGACTATTACCTGGAATTGCAACGCCATGAGGTGACCGACAAGACCATCCGTGCCAACCGTGAGACATTCCCCTTGCAGCAGAAAGCCAATAAGGTGCTCATCGAACTGGCCCATGAATATGGAGTGAAGTTGGTTTGTACGAACGACTGCCACTTTGTAAACAAGGAGAATGCCGAAGCCCACGACCACCTGTTGTGCCTGGCTACGGCGAAGGATCTGGACGATCCCACGCGTATGCTCTACTCCAAGCAGGAATGGTTCAAGACGCAGGAAGAGATGAACGAGGTCTTCGCAGATGTGCCCGAGGCTCTGGCCAATACGATAGAAGTGCTCAACAAGGTAGAGGAGTATAACATCAACCATGACCCTATCATGCCGTTCTTCCCTATTCCTGCCGACTTCGGCACGGAAGACGACATCCGCGCCAAGTACACGAAGGAAGACCTGTTTAAGGAGTTTACCTCCGACGAAAACGGAGAGAACCAGCTTCCGCAGGAAGAAGGGGAGAAGAAGATAGCCCACTTGGGCGGTTACGACAAACTATACCGCATCAAATTCGAGGCAGAATACCTTTCCAAGCTGGCCTATGACGGTGCGCGGAGGCTCTATGGAGACCCGTTGGACAAGGAGGTAGACGAACGCATCCGCTTTGAATTGCATATTATGAAGACGATGGGCTTCCCTGGCTACTTCCTGATTGTGCAGGACTTCATCAACTCTGCCCGTAAGGAGCTCGGAGTGATGGTCGGTCCGGGGCGTGGGTCGGCCGCCGGAAGCGTGGTGGCCTACTGTCTGGGCATCACCAAGATCGATCCGATGAAGTATGACCTGCTGTTTGAGCGTTTCCTCAATCCCGACCGTATCTCACTGCCTGATATCGATACCGATTTCGATGATGATGGACGCGGACGTGTGCTGCAATGGGTTGAAGACAAATACGGGCATGAGAATTGTGCACACATCATCACCTATAGCTCCATGGCTACGAAAAACTCCATCAAGGACGTGGCCCGTGTGGAAAAGGTGCCCATTGCTGATGCCAATTCCTTGTGCAAGGCCATTCCCGACCGCTTGCCTGATGGTCTGAAGATGAATCTTACGAATGCCATCAAGTGTACAAAGCAGCTCCAGGATGCGGCGGTGAGCGAAGATCCGCGCCTGCGCAACACCATCAAGTATGCCAAGATGCTCGAAGGAACCATTCGTGGCACTGGCATCCACGCCTGCGGATTCATCATCTGTCGCGACCCCATCAGCGACTGGGTACCCGTTTCGACGGCTGACGACCCCGATTGCAAGGGACGCAAAGTGAACTGTACGCAATATGACGGTCATGTCATTGAGGAAACTGGCCTGATCAAGATGGACTTCCTTGGTCTGAAGACGCTGTCGGAGCTCAAGGAGGCCGTCGAGAATATCCGCATCTCCACCGGAAAGGTTATCGACCTCGACACGATACCCATCGATGACCCCAAGACCTACGAACTCTATCAGAAGGGGCGCACCGTCGGAACCTTCCAGTTTGAGTCCTCTGGCATGCAGAACTATCTCCGGCAGCTTCATCCCACGGTCTTTGAAGACCTCATTGCCATGAATGCGCTCTATCGTCCGGGACCGATGGACTACATTCCCGACTTCATCAAGCGAAAGAACGATCCCACGCTGGTCAAGTATGACATTCCATGCATGGAGAAATATCTCAAGGACACCTACGGCATCACCGTCTATCAGGAGCAGGTGATGCTTCTTTCCCGTCAGTTGGCCGATTTCACGCGTGGCCAGAGCGACGCGTTGCGAAAGGCAATGGGCAAGAAGAAGAAGGATATTGTTGACCAGATGAAGCCGATGTTCATTGAAGGCGGCAAGAAAAACGGCCACGATCCGAAGATCCTGGAGAAAATCTGGGCCGACTGGGAGAAGTTTGCTTCTTATGCGTTCAACAAGAGTCATGCCACCTGCTACTCATGGGTGGCCTATCAGACGGCTTATCTCAAGGCCAACTATCCTGCTGAATTCATGGCTGCCATTATGAGTCGGCGAAAGGATCAGATTACGGAAATCACCAAACTGATGGATGAATGCCGTGCCATGGGAATCCCGACGCTCGGTCCCGACGTGAACGAGAGCCGCCTGAAGTTCACGGCTAACAAGAAAGGTGAGATCCGTTTCGGACTCGCAGGCATCAAAGGCATGGGCGAAGTGCCTGCCAACGCCATCATCGAGGAGCGCGAAAAGAACGGCCCCTACAAGAGCATCTATGACTTTGCGGAGCGCGTTGACATGCGCAATGTGAACCGGCGCGTGTTTGAAAGCCTTGCCTACAGCGGTGGTTTCGACAGCTTTGGCTATCAGCGAGAGCAGTATTTTACACCGAATAGCAAGGGAGAGGTGTTCCTTGACACGCTTTTACGCTACGGGCAGCTCTTTCAGCAGGAGAAGGCACAGGCCATGAACTCGCTGTTCGGTGGCGATGAGGCGGTGGAAGTGGCCCGTCCCCCCGTTCCTATGGGCGAACGGTGGCCTGTCATTGAGAAACTCAACAAGGAGCGCGAGCTCGTCGGCATCTACCTTTCGGCTCATCCGCTCGACGAGTACAGCGTGGTGCTTGAGAATCTGTGCAATACGACTTGTCCGGAAATAAACCGCGATGCCGACAAGACTGTATTGGCCAACCGCGAGGAAGTGACCTTTGGCGGTCTGGTGACCAATTACGTGGAGCGGTTCTCTCAGAAAACAAATAAGCCCTTCGGCTTTGTCACCATTGAAGACTTCAACGGATCAGGCGAACTGGCTCTCTTTGGCGAAGAATGGACGAAATGGAGCGGCATGTTGAAACCCAATTACAGCGTCTTCGTCCGTGCAAAATGCGAGGAGAGGTTCCGTGGTTCCGGTCGCTATGAACTGCGGGTGATGAGCGTAGAGCACCTCTATGATGTGAAGCAGAAACGGCTGGAACGCCTGATGCTCTTCTTGGATAGTGAACAGACGGACAGTACGCTCGTGACCGATCTCACTTCGCTCATTGACGAGCATCCCGGCAATACGCAGCTATACATCCAACTCTGTACGCCTCCCGATCAGGACAACATCGTTCTGCGCAGCAGGAGCCGCAAGGTGGATGTTACCCGCACCCTGCTGGATCGACTCAAGGAACTTAAAGGAATACAATATAAAATCAATTAGGAGGATTCTGTTCCTCCGGAACCAACAGAAAAGAAATTCATTCATTAAATCAACAAGGAGAAAAAAAATGGAAGTAACAATCACAAGCGACAATTTTGAGAGTCTGAAAAGTGGAGAACTCCCCTTGGTCGTGGACCTCTGGGCTCCCTGGTGCGGCCCCTGCCGCATGGTAGGACCGGTTATCAGCGAATTGGCTAACGACTATGACGGAAAGATCGTAGTCGGAAAGTGCAACGTTGATGAGGAAGAAGACATAGCCATGGAGCTGGGTGTGCGCAACATTCCCACCATCCTCTTCTTCAAGGGCGGACAGCTGGTCGACAAGTTCATCGGAGCCGCTCCCAAGAACGTGCTCGACGAGAAATTCAAGGCGCTTCTGTAAGCGCACAACTTGCTTAGCAACAAAGGGCTTCCGGAGGAGTCGTGCACCTCCCGGAAGCCTTTTCTGTTGGTGTGTGGATTCTTTTTACAGTTGGAGAAAGTCATTCTCCAACCTCATATCGGCCTC
>CAMHEA010000106.1 GCA_946184025.1 uncultured Prevotella sp. | reverse complement strand
GGAGGCACAGCGCAAAGTGATGGATCCTCTTTACTTCGGATGCCTGATAATCAAGAGCGACGATGCCGACGGACAGATAAGCGGTGCACTGAGCACCACGGGCGACACGCTGCGCCCCGCCTTGCAGATTATCAAGTGTGCACCAGGCATCACCTGTGTGAGTGGCGCGATGATTCTCCTTACCAAACAGCCGCAATACGGCAAGGATGGCATCTTGGTGATGGGCGACGTGGCCGTCACTCCTATGCCTGACGCTTCGCAACTGGCTCAGATTGCTGTCTGCACAGCCCAGACGGCAAAGAGCGTGGCCGGCATTGAGGAACCGCGCGTGGCCATGCTGAGCTTCTCTACAAAGGGAAGTGCCAAGCACGAAGTCGTAGACAAAGTTGTCGAAGCCACCCGTCTGGCTCAGGAGCTGGATCCCGCGCTCCCGATTGACGGTGAGTTGCAGGCCGATGCCGCCCTCGTGCCCTCCGTGGGTGCCAAGAAAGCACCTGGAAGCGACATCGCAGGCCGTGCCAATGTGCTGGTCGTGCCTTGTCTTGAAGTAGGAAACATCGGCTATAAGCTGGTTGAACGACTGGGAGATGCCATTGCCATCGGCCCCATCCTGCAAGGAATAGCCCGTCCGGTGAACGACCTCAGCCGCGGATGCTCGGTCGACGACATCTACTACATGGTTGCCATCACGGCCTGTCAGGCGATGGATGCCAAGAAATAGATGGGTGGACAACAAGCATATCATCGACAGAAAAACATCAAAATTATAAAAATGAAGATATTAGTATTGAATTGCGGCTCGTCATCCATCAAGTACAAGCTGTACGATATGGATGATGAGAGCGTGCTTGCACAAGGAGGTGTGGAGCGTATCGGGCTCGACGAGGCCTTCCTGAAGCTCACCTTGCCCAATGGCGAGAAGAAAATCATCATGCACGACATGCCCGACCACAAGGAAGGCGTGAACTTTGTGTTCCAGACACTGCTCGATCCGGAGCTCGGAGCCATTAAGAGCCTTGACGAAATCGATGCCGTCGGACACCGTATCGTGCAGGGTGGCGACCTGTTTGAGAAGAGTTGCCTGGTGGACAAGAGCGTGGAGGACGGCATCGAAAGCCTCTGCGACCTGGCACCCGTACACAATGCCGGACACCTGAAGGGCATCCGTGCCGTCGATCACCTCATGCCGAACGTCCCGCAGGTAACTGTTTTCGACAATGCGTTCCACTCTACCATGCCCGATTACGCTTATCTCTATGCCGTTCCCTATGAAATCTACGAGAAATACCATGTGCGCCGCTACGGATTCCACGGCACCAGCCATCGCTATGTGTCTCACCGCGTGGCCGAAATCATGGGAAAGGACATCAAGGATTTGAAGATCGTCACCTGTCACATCGGCAACGGAGCCTCCGTGGCAGCCGTCAAGGATGGCAAAGTGATGGATACCTCGATGGGACTGACCCCGCTGGCCGGTGTGATGATGGGCAGCCGGTCGGGCGACATCGATGCTTCGGCCGTTACCTACATCATGGAGAAGCTCGGAAAGAATCCCCAGGAAATGGCCGACTACCTGAACAAGGAGAGCGGCGTATTGGGAATCACGGGTATTTCGAGCGACATGCGCGACATTGAGAACGCCGCACAGGAAGGCAACGAGCGTGCCAAGCTGGCATTGAAGATGTACAGCTACCGCATCAAGAAGTACATCGGAGCCTATGCCGCAGCCATGGGCGGCATCGACGTGATTGTGTGGACGGCCGGTGTGGGCGAGAACCAGACGGGCATGCGTGCCGACTCGTGTGAGGGACTGGAGTTCCTCGGCGTGAAGATCGACCGCGAGAAGAATGCCACCATCCGTGGAAAGGAAGCCGAAATCTCCACGGCCGACAGCCGCGTGAAGGTTTTCGTCGTTCCCACCGACGAAGAAATCGTCATTGCCCGCGACACGATGGACCTCGTAAAGGGTGCCTGACACGCGCGCGTAAATAATATATGGTGTAAGAAAAAAGGCGGATGCACGACAGCATCCGCCTTTTCCGTTTCTTGGGCATCGTTGCCGGCCGTCTTCTACGGCTGTGTCTCGCCCTCGATATAGTTGTCCATGAAGAGATGTTCGCCGTCGAACACGGCATAGGTGAACTGCCAAATCCAGTCGCCTAAGATCAGCATGCGGACCTTGCGCGACAGCATCAGGTCGAGTTCGATGTGGCGATGGCCGTAGATATAGAAATCTATGTCGGGGTGTGAAGCCATATATGTCTTCGTATAGCGCACCAGGTACTCCTTGTCCTCGCCCATGTAGGGAGGCTCCTTGCCGTCCTCGCGCTTCAGGCGGGAGTGCTTTGCCCATGTCTGTCCGAACCACATGCCCCACCGCGGATGCACAAAGTTGAGCAGCCGTTGGCAGAAGCGGTTGTGGAACACGCCCCGCAGCACCTTGAACTGCCTGTCCGGATCGCCCAGTCCGTCGCCGTGGGCCAGGTAGAACACCTTGTCGTGCAGTTCTATGGTTATCGGTTCGCGGTGGACGATGACCCCGCACTCCTCCTCCAGATACCCGTAGGTCCATATATCATGGTTGCCCGTGAAGAAGTGCACCTCCACGCCACAGTCCGTCAGTTCCGACAGCTTGCCCAGGAAACGTGTGTAGCCCTTCGGGACGACATAGCGGTATTCGTTCCAAAAGTCAAACATGTCGCCGAGCAGGTAAACCGCCTCGGCTTTCTCCTTGATGCTGTCAAGGAACCTCACCAGTCTGCGCTCCTGGGTGCGTCGGTGCTGCATGGCCCATGAGCCCAGGTGCGCATCCGAAAGGAAATAGATTCTCTTCATGTTGTTGGATGGTTATCGGTTGTTCAGTCAAAGCCCAGCTCCACGCGTGCCTCTTCTGACATCATGCTCTGGTCCCAGGCGGGTTCGAAAACCAGGTTGATGGTGGCACCCTTCACCTGCTCCAGACTCTCGATTTTCGTGCGCACGTCGTCCAGGATGAAGTCGGCGGCCGGACACGACGGTGCTGTGAACGTCATGTCCACTTCCACCGTCGCATCGTCCTTCACCTCTATCCGGTAGATCATGCCCAGATCGTAGATGTTTACCGGAATTTCCGGGTCGTAGACCGTCTTCAGCACGTCCACGATACGACCCTCGGTCAGTGTCTTCTCTTCCTGTGTCATTCTTCGTTCCGGCCTTTAAGTCCCGTCTGGCGTTCGCCGCCGTACCACGCTACGTCCACGCCTTCGGCCATGTTCTCCACCTTCTTCGTACCCGATTGTGTGCGCTTGCCCTCGGGAACGAACTTGCAGCGTACGCTCTTGATGTGTTTCTTGATGTTGAAGTCGTCGGCCTTCTCCACCGTGTCGCTTTCCACCGACAGGCGGAAACGGCCCAGTCCGTTGAGCACCACCGTGCGTCCTTGCTTCATTTCCTGTGCCATCACCTCTACGAGCTCGTCAATCAGCCCGCGCACCTCACTCTTCTTGAAGGTCGTGTTCTGCTGGATGGCGGCGGCCAGCTCCCTTGTCGACACTTCGCCGGTGCTCACCGTGCGGGCGTGCCAGCGTTTTCCGTTGCGTTCGTCATTGAATTTGCTTTGCTCCAGTCTGATAAATACTGCCATGGTTTTAAATGTTTAAAAGATTAATGATTAGTGGATTGGCAACCCAAAGCTGCTCTCCCGAAGGGCCGGAGAAGCCCACTCGTCTGCCAACTATGCTGCAAAGATACAACAAAAGTGACTCAGTCGCAAGAATTTTTAATTTATTTTCTCTCAAAAAATAAATTAAAAATTCTCAAAAAATAAATTAAAAATTGTCGCAACTTCGACTCCTTTGATAATCCTTTGAGCCTCAGCGGGTTAGACGGTGCGCCCGATTGACTGTTTTTCTCTTGGAGTCCTCCCCGTTCTTCTGGCTCTTCGGATGATGCTCCGCAGGGACACGTCGGTTGAAAAAGACTGACGAAAATCAAATTCTGTTGTCGGTTCGTCCATTTTCTTCCCCCAAATTGCATTCTATTTAGAAAAAAACTGTATCTTTGCACCAACTCCAGTTAGCCCGGAGGGGCTTGTGGGGTATTACAATTGGGAAAAAAGGACGTTTACTGAACGTTATCTTCTTTGTTCAAATCTCGCAAATTTGACTAATTCCTAGGAGAAACGCAACGGAGCGTCCACGTTGGATATATAGTATCCTCTCTTTCACCATTATGTTTTTCATAAAGGTGAAGGGCTGTATATATCTTGGCGTGGGCTAACTGCAGTTGCTTATCCTTAGGTCGAGGCAATGCGAGAGCCCGTGTGAGGGATAGGCGAGAAGTAGAGACTCCCACGTCTTTTTCATATGGGAATATAACTGTGCTGAATCCGGGAGTTCTATAGGCCGCTTTGAAAACAATAACAAAAGGTATGAATAACCAATCAAGTTTTATTCGGGCACTTTCCGTGCTCATGCTTACTTTGTGCTTCTGCATGCCAGCCTTGGCGCAGGACGAAACGGGCGACGAACCGCAGCCCGTGACATTCACCCAGACCGTGAATGGGCAGAGTTTCCTGTTCACGATTACCAGTGAGGATGACAAGACGGTATCTGTACAGGGTACGGGAGCCTCCACCACGATTGGCGCACTTGACATTCCGGAGTCGGTAACCCATGAAGGCGAGGTGTATGCAGTGACAAGTATGCCCGACGTTGCTTTCAGAAACTATAGCAATATAACAGAAGTAACGATCCCGAAGACGATTGCCAGCATGGGTATAATGTGTTTCAATGGCTGTGCTAATTTGGTAACTGTTCACTACAATACCAATCTGATTTCAGCACATAAAGCAGCGTCACAAGCAACGTTTGGAGGTACGTCCAAACTCAACAATTTCTACTTTGGCGACGAAGTGACGAGGATTCCCACTTATATGATGATAAGTCCGGGACCATTGGAAAACATCTATTGGAATCATGTTACGACGATAGGAGCTTCTGCATTTAATGGTAATCCTAATATGAAAGAGCTGCATCTGCCAGAAGGAATTGAAGCCATTGATGGCTTGGCTCTTACCGGTTGTACGGCTATAACTGAAATAACAATACCCAGTACAGTCTCGTCCTATGGTAATTCTCCTACCAGAGGTTGTGCGAATTTGAGGAAAGTAACGTGGCTGACCAACAAAGTGACTCAGACTAATGTATCGAGTGGTGCAGCCTTCCTTTATAATCAGAATATAACAGATGTCGTATTTGGCCCCGAAGTAACACGAGTACCAAACAATCTGTTTTATTATTGTCCCTCACCACTTAATCATATAGAATGGAACAATGTCACGGAAATCGGCAGCTATGCCTTCTATAGTTCAGGGGTTACAGCACTTTCGCTGTCTAACCAGATTGCGAAAATCGGCAATAATGCCTTCCAGGCGTGCCGGAATATTACTTCATTGGTGCTTCCCACAGGTTTGGAAAACATTGGTAGCGGTGCCTTCCAGGGCGATTCTAATTTGTCAAGCATCACCTTTCCTGACAAATACTTCACCATGGAGAATAATGCCTTTTACGGTGTAGGTACCGACGAGAGCGTGACAACCTTGGAAATCAATATTCCCGATCAAGGCATCGCCATCCCTGGCAACTGCTTTCGAAATAGCGGCATCACCAAATTGGTGCTTCCTGCCAGTGTAAGGGACATCGCTAATGCAGCATTTGCCAACTGCGACAAGCTTCAGGAAGTTTATGCCTACGGCGAGCAGGAGGCACCCATAGCCAACAATGGTTCCTTCGGTGGTGCTACTTACGATGCTGAAACTGGCGAACAACTCACGCAGAGCACCTATGAACACGCCCATCTCTATGTAGAGTGCATCCGTCTGAACGGCGAATGGCGTAAGTTCAAGACCATCAGTGCCCGTCCGCGTGCCGCCAAAGAGTACACCACCTTTGCCCGCAACTATCAGGTGGAGGCCGACAACACGCAGTACAAGTGCTATGTGGCCACGAATTACGATCTGGAGAACAACGTTGTGACCATCAAACAGTACGACAAGCTGCCTTCGGGAGCCGGAGCCATCCTCTGGAAGGCTGCACCCGCCGATGCCGACGACTACCTGCTGACCGGCCGCACCACCGAAGGCGATGCCGCGAACATGTCAGACCTTGATGAAGGCGACACGAACTTTCTCATCGGTGTGGTCAATGACACCAGCATCGCACCTCAGGAAACCGTCGGCGGAACCACCTACACCAACTTCCTGCTGAGCAACGGAGCCTATTACCGGTTCGACAATGCCGGCACGCTGGCCGCAGGCAAGTCCTACCTGCACCTCCCCATCAGTGACTACTCGGGTTCGGTGACTGCTGTCGAAGCCCGTCCGCTCACCCTGCAGATTGTCGACCGCGACGAGGCTGTGGTGGAGACACGCCTTGCCGACGCGGCAACAGCCGACCAGCTCGGCCTCGGCAACACGCCCTACTACACCCTTCAGGGCATCCGTGTAGCCTCTCCTGCCCGTGGCGGCATCTATATCAGAAACGGAAAGAAAATCATCATCAAATAAACAACATCAGGATAATGAAAGCAAGAACAAACGAAAAGACAAGTATGAACAAGCATCAGCATAAGAGTATCTATCAGTCGCCGGCCTTACAGATGTTCCGCATGGGTCCGCTGTGCGACAACGGGCGGCTGCCCCTTTACAATGGTAGCAAGGATCCCACCCTTCCCAATCCCGGGTTCAGCGACGCGAAGACATGGGACGACTTCACCGAGGTGGGGGAAGACACACAGCTTCCGGTTTTCCGAAACCCGTGGGAGGATTAGGAATCTCCGCCAGTCTCTCCCTTCGAAGGGGAAGGCTCTAAGAAGAAAAAGAGAAACAGGAGAGGGCGGAGGGATATAGCAAACGGCCTACAGCACAATGATGCT
>CAMHEA010000105.1 GCA_946184025.1 uncultured Prevotella sp. | reverse complement strand
GTTCCGTCAGACGACGGGGCTTTGCCGGCAATGTGGCGGGGCATAGCTCCGTTACAATCCAAAGAACAAAACAAGCCATGAACTATTCTATTGAAAAAGTAACGACCTTGATTGGCGCACGACGCTATGGTGAACGGGAGGCAGAGATCGGCTTCCTGCTTACCGATAGCCGTTCCCTTTGTTTTCCCGAGGAAACGCTTTTCTTTGCCCTTCGTACCGAGCGCAACGACGGCCATCGCTATATCGCCGACCTGTATCGGCGCGGTGTGCGCAATTTCGTTGTAGAACAACTGCCCGAAGTCTATGCAACGGACTATGCCGATGCCAATTTCTTGAAGGTAGTGGGCGTTCGCGAAGCCTTGCAGCGGCTTGCCGAACGTCACCGCGATGAGTTCAACATCCCCATTGTGGGCATTACCGGCTCCAATGGGAAGACCATTGTGAAGGAGTGGCTCTATCAGATTCTTTCCAGTAGCAACCTTCGCATCACACGCTCACCGCGTAGCTACAACTCGCAGATTGGCGTACCACTCTCTGTCTGGCTGTTAGACGAGCAGACAGAAATCGGCGTTTTCGAGGCAGGTATCAGTCAGCCGGGCGAGATGGCGGCCTTGCGCGGCATCATACAACCCACCGTCGGCGTGCTTACCAATCTCGGTTCAGCCCATCAGGAGAACTTCTCCTCACTCGAAGCCAAGTGCAAAGAGAAACTACAACTTTTCCACGACACCCGTGCGGTGGTCTATTGCATGGATGATGAGCTTGTTAACCGGTGCATTTCGCAATATGCCTACAAGGGCGAACAGTTGGGCTGGTCCATAAAGAACGACAAGGCGGCCATGTTTATCGACTCCGTCAGCCAGATTGATGCCCGGCACACACAGGTCACCTACCGCTATTTCAATGAGCGGGGAACCTATACCATTCCCTTCATCGATGAGGCTTCCGTGCAGAATTCCATTACATGTGCCCTTGTGGCACGCCATCTTGGCATCACCGCCGAGGGCTTGGCCGACCGTATGCCGGGCTTGGAACCTGTAGCTATGCGCCTGGAAGTAAAGGACGGACAGCATGGGTGCATCCTCATCAATGACTCCTACAACTCTGACTTCAACGCGCTCGACATCGCCCTTGACTTCATGTCGCGGCGCAAGGATACCCACGAGGCTCTTCCGTCGACACTCATCCTGAGCGACATAGAGCAAAGTGGGGAAGACGATGCAGCCCTCTATACCAAGGTGCTGGAGCTGGCAGCGAAGCGTGGAGTGACCAAGTTCATTGGCATTGGACCGCGCATCAGTGCCGCCCTCAGCCTTCCACCTTCCACGTCCCATCCTCAACCTTCCACCTTCCTTTTCCCGGATGTGGCGCAGTTCACCGACAGCGACACTTTCCACAACCTTCACGACGAAGTCATTCTCCTCAAAGGAGCCCGTCAGTTTGGTTTTGATCAGCTCACGGAACTGCTTGTCAAGAAAGTCCATGAAACAACCTTGGAAGTGAATCTCACGGCTTTAGTCGACAACCTGAACTACTATCGTTCCCTGATGAAACCCGAAACCAAGCTTGTCTGCATGATCAAAGCCGACGGATACGGGGCTGGAGCCGTGGAGATTGCCAAGACCTTGCAGGAGCACCGGGTAGACTATTTGGCTGTAGCTGTGGCCGATGAAGGAGTGACGCTGCGTCGGGCAGGCATCACCTCCAATATTATGATTATGAATCCGGAGCTCACGGCCTTTAAGACCATGTTCGACTACGACCTCGAACCTGAGGTCTATTCCTTCCGGATGTTGGATGCGCTCGTGAAGGCAGCCCAGAAAGAGGGCATCACCGGATGGCCTGTGCATATCAAATTCGACACTGGCATGTGCCGGTTGGGCTTCCATCCGCAACACGACATCGACGAACTCATTGCCCGGCTGCGTCGGCAGGATGCCGTTATTCCCCGTTCTGTCTTCTCCCATTTCGTCGGTTCCGACTCTGACGACTTCGATGCGTTCTCTGATCGGCAGTTTGCCCTTTTCGACGAAGGCTCCAAGAAGTTGCAGGCGGCTTTTGAACACAAGATAATCCGACACATGGACAACTCCGCAGGCATTGAGCATTTCCCCGAAAGGCAGATGGATATGTGCCGCTTGGGCATCGGACTCTATGGTGTAAATCCCCGGACCAATGCCCTTATCCACAACGTCAGCACCCTCAAGACCACCATCTTGCAGATCCGCCAGGTCAAGGCTGGAGAGTCGGTGGGCTACAGCCGGCGTACCGTTCTTGAACGCGACAGCCTCATTGCGGCTATTCCCATTGGCTATGCCGACGGCCTGAACCGCCATCTGGGCAACCGTTGTGGCTATTGCCTGGTCAACGGACAACCTGCTGAGTATGTCGGCAATATCTGTATGGACGTAGCGATGATCGATGTGACCGGCATCGACTGCCACGAGGGCGACAGTGTGGAAATCTTTGGCGACCACCTGCCTGTCACCGTCCTTTCCGACAAGCTCGGCACCATTCCCTATGAGGTACTGACAGGCATCAGCAACCGTGTACGCAGGGTCTACTTCCAAGACTGACATCGTGTTTTTGGCTTCTGTCTGACCGACGAAGCAACCATTTTTTTCAAGGCAGATGCCACTGTTGTAGTGACATTTGCCTTGAAAATTTCATTTTTATACCCTATGAATGATTTGGATTGAAGAATCCGTTGCGGTACAACCGGTGGAGGAACAGCCGCAGATAGGTGTCGGTGAGCGCAGCCCACTGAGCGGAGGACGGCACCACGGGGACGGATGAACGGTCGTATGGCTCATGCGTGCAGGATGTTCCGTAATCGACAGAAACTTCCTTGTCGGACAGCCATCCGCTGTAGGCTGCCAGCGGAACCAGCCAGCGGGCATTTTCAGCCTTTTTAGCGGCGGCTTGGACAGCTTCGGCAAATGCCGTATCTGTCACTTCCGTCGTCCGTAGACCGATGGCTTGCAAGGCTTCAAACACTCTTCCGAGGGACACCAGCTGTCCCATGAGGATTTTCCGGCCTGCTGTTTCGTTCCCATCCTGCATCAGCTGTACGACGGCATGTGCCGTTTCGTCCACCGGCGATAGGTCTATCCGATGCCGGACGGCCGTTTGTGGATGGCAACCGAGCAAGACACACGCACGCAGCAATGCCATGAAGCCGTTGTCGTGGGCATTCTGCTGAAACATGCCGTCGCCTCTTCGGGCTGACAGGTTGCCCACTTGCAGAATCTGTGCGCAAAGGTGGTGACGTGTCATGGCATCCGCAACCACCTGTTCGGCCTTCCGTTTCGATGCAACGTAAGGAATTCCGGCTTTCTGTAACAGTGTGCTGGCTGTCGAGATATGCGTCAGCTGCACACCTTTCGCAATGCAAAAGTCCACCATCCGTTGCGTACCACCCACGTTGACCTCCTCCAGTAGGGAGCCGGCTGCATAGTGTTTCACGATGGCTGCGGCATGTACGACGGTGTCGATGGGCACCGTGAGCAGGCTTTGCTGCCAGGCTTCGTCGGTCACGTCGCCTTCAACGATCGTGATGCGGTGCTCTGACCAGTCTTCAAAGTCGTTGCCGAAATAGTGCTTCAGGCGTTCCTGAAGCCGTTGACGGGGTGTCTTTCCTGCCTCTTTGCGTATCAGACACCAAACCTTCCAATCCTTTTGGCGCATCATTTCGCGTAGCAGATGACAGCCCAGAAAGCCCGTCGCACCAGTGAGGAGCACCTTTCTCGGAGATGGTCTTTCTGTATTCCGTTTCCCCTCGCCCGACTCCGGCCTTCTGTATCCCTTTTCCTGCCTCCTTTCTTCAGCTTCCTTTCTCTGGCTTCCCGCCTCCCGTCTCCCCAGTTCTCGCGGTGTAGGCCATCTGAAAACGTCGCCGTAGTGCAGGCGTATGCCATGCTTCTCGGCCTCACCGAGCAACAGCATGACGGTGAGCGAGGTGCCGCCCAGGGCGAAGAAATCGTCAGTGGGAGCCACCTGCGGCTTTTCCAGCACATGGGCAAAGACTTCACAGATCTCCCTTTCGGTGTCGTTGGCTGGGGACTCGTGGCGGATTGGCTCCTCGTCGGGAATGGCTGGCAGGCGGTTGAAGTCGGTTTTTCCACTCGGCAGGACGGGTATCGTATCGAGCTGCATCAACCGTTGGGGAATCATATAGGCCGGCAGGAAGCGTTGCAGATGCTGCTTGAGGGGCACGGGGGCGATGGTTTGGTGGGCGGTGAAGTAGGCATGAAGCTGCGGCTGACCTTCTGCCGTGTGCACGACGACCACTGCCTGTTGCACACCGTCGACAGCTTGCAGGACTTGCTCGATTTCTGCGGGCTCCACGCGATACCCGCGCAGCTTCAGCTGACCGTCGGCGCGTCCCACAAACTCCAGCTGACCGTCGGCATTCCAGCGCACTAGATCACCGGTGTGGTAAACTTTTCCCGAGGTAAAACGACACGGTGTGAATCTCTCGGATGTGAGCTGAGGCTGTTTCCAATAGCCTGTGGCCATCTGCGGACCGCCCAGCCACAGCTCGCCGACGGCTCCGCGAGGCAGCAGCTGGCCGCAAGGGTCGGTGACATAAGCCTGAAGGCCGGGCAGCGGGCGACCGATGGGAATGTTGCCGGAACGGGGGTGCGGGGGAAGTTCATACCAGGTGGCATCCACGGTAAACTCCGTAGGGCCGTAGGTGTTATAGACGTGTGGGATGTTGGTGCCCGGATGCTCCGTCAGCCGTTCGCCGCCCAGACACAGATAGTCCATCGGTAGTTGTCGGTTGCGGCTCAGCAGGAGCCCGAAACGGGTGGTATAGCAGCCGCCGGTGATGCGGTGGCGGTGCAGGTAGTCGTCCAATAGGCGCAGGTCGTGGCGTATTCTGTCGGGAATAATATATAACTGCCCACCCTGTGCGAGCACGGGGAAGAGGTCTTCCACCGATGCGTCGAAAGCGAGTGAGGCGTGGCAGCCGATGCGGCTCGATGCAGTCAGCTGCCAGAGGTGGCTGATGGCGTGAACGAAGTGGTTGAGTGCGCCGTGGGAGATGACCACACCCTTCGGCGTTCCGGTTGATCCGGAGGTGTAGATCATGTAGGCCGGAGTTGTTGGCGAGGTGTGGCGGGGTGCTGTCGGAGGGCTGATGGGGATGCCAGAAGGGATGAGGTCGTCGAGGAAGAGCACCTCCATGGCCATGCCGGCCGTCAGTTGCGCGTCGAAAACGGCATGGGTGGTGAGCAGGATGCGGCTCTCACTGTCGGTCAGGATGGTGCGGTTGCGTTGCAGGGGATTCTCCGTATCGAGCGGGACGTACCCCTTGGCAGCACGCCAGCAGCCTAAGACACCTATCAGGAACGCCTTCTCGCGTCCCGTGAGGAGGGCTACAAACGGAGCCTCCGGCGTTTGTCGCAACCGTGCGGACAAGGCGGCAGACTGCTGATCCAGTTCTTCATAGCTGATGCTTCCGGCTTCGTCGACGACGGCAGTGGCTTGTGGGGTGCGTCGGGCTTGCTCCACGATGCGGTCGGCAACGGTCACCGTCGGGTCGTAGGCGATGGCTTCGCCTTGGCCGAGTGTCAGTAGCTGAGCCTGTTCCGTGTCGGAGGCGAGACTGATGGATGCCACGGGCTGATGGGGATGGCTTATCAAGGACTGCACACAGGTGGCGACGGCCTGTGCCACGAGGTCTACAACGGCCTGACTGTTGAGTCGTTCGCTCGAGTCGACGCGTATTTCGTAGGCATCTTGACTGACATAGACCATGCAGGACAGGTCGCTGCGGATGTCGCCGTGGGGCAGTTGCCACCCGTTGGCATTCGTTGCTGGATGGCCGGGTGTCAGCATCACGTTCTCCTGAATGCGTTCGCCTTGGAAGGCAAAGGTCGTTGCGGGGTGGAGATGGCGGTCGCGACACAGATGGGTGGCTGGATAGCAACTGTGGCGATGGGCGGCGAGGAGGATGCGGTGCAGGTGTTGCAGAAAGGTGAGGGCTGGTGCGTCGTCGGAGGGGCTGACCAGCAGGGGCAACGACTGTACGAACATGCCGTAGGCGTTGCGCAGCTGACGGCTTTTGCGGCCGTGGGCAAGGGTGAAGAAAGCAACTGACGACTGGCGGCTGAGGCGCGAGAGCACAATGGCATAGGCTCCCAGAAACAGCTGGTGGGCACTGATGCCATGTTGTTGGCAAAAGCTGTCCGCTGCGGTCTTGTCCGTTTGTCGGGTGGCTGAGACCGTGGTGCCCCATCCGTCGGCTACGGGAGCGGCCAAGGTGGTGAACGGCAGACCTTGAAACTGCTCGCAGACATGCTGGGAGGCTTGCCGATAGGTCTCTGTATGGAACGATGCCTGTTCCGCTTTGGCCTGTCGGAACAGCCAGGGCAGCGACTCGTCGGGTTCCAGCGGAAGCCCCTGATAGGCTTGTGGCAGGTCGCGGTGGAGGAGTAGCTGTGAGATGGTCAGTCCGTCGACGATGCTATGATGGAAGTCGGAGAGCAGGTAGTGGTGGCTTTCCGTGGTGAGAATCTCGAAGCGGCAGAGCGGCGACGTGCCGAAAAGGTCGAACGGTTGCACAAATTCCTCGTACATATAGGCTTTCGCCGCGGCTTCCGGAAGGCTTCGCCGACGGATAGGGGGCTGCTGATGGGGGGCGGTGAACTGCCGGGGATGGCCGTCCTCCATACGGAAACGGGTATGCAGCACGCGTCGGGTGGCAAAGACTTGCTCCAAAGCTGCTTGCAGCCGGGCGGCATCGACCGACAATGGGAACGGCATCACCGACGGAAGGTTGTAGGCGGTTGCCGTCGGGCGTGTCGACCATCCCCAGAATATTTCCAGTTGGGATTGCAGCAGTGGATAACTCCTCATGGTTTTTCTGAATGGTTCTATGTGTCTGCAAATATAGTAAAAAAAGAAGATTGTGCCATGTAAGCCGGCATTTTTTTCAGAAAGAGCCTCTCGCATTTTCCGAAAAAGCCCCGCTCGTCCATCGAAAGTGTTGCACTCATTTTCCGAAAGTGCCACAGTCGCGAGAATTTTTAATTTATTTTTTGAGAATT
>CAMHEA010000104.1 GCA_946184025.1 uncultured Prevotella sp. | reverse complement strand
AATTAATAAATTATTTTTTGAGAAAAAATAAATTAAAAATTCTCACGGCTGAAGTCGTTTTTATAAATTATTGAGGCTCAGTGAGTTATCGGGCTGGCCGTTTCGGCTTGGGAATGAGGTGTTCTGTGGCGGGCACTGATGCCGAGTGGTTCACAAAAAGCGTTTTTCTTTTTGTATTTCCCATGCTTATTTGTAACTTTGCCGATGGTATGAGAAAATCAAGTTTTGACACGTTGGTATTTGCGCTGGTGTTGCTGCTGGCACTCCAGTTCCTGAATCGACGGTCGGCAGACCAGCTGCCGGAGCCGCCGCAGACGGAACAGACCTCGGAGACGGCTTTTACGGACGAGCCACCTGTCGGAGAGGCAATGGAAGAAGCGTCCGACGAGTATTCGGATGCAGAATTTCAGGACGAAGCCGATGCTTCGGAGGCGGTGCCCGATGGGCTGGAGATTCCCCAGGCGAAGGAAGGGCGGGTGTTGCAGAGGCGCGGCTATGTGACGGCCTATGCCGATCTGTGGCGATGTCCGCTTTGGACGGCATGGCATCTGACGGCCAACCATACCACAGGACCCTATAAACGCAAGGGAGTGAAATACCATGAGGATGATGACGTGCCTTTTCCGAAGGGCACTAACGCGGACTATGCGGGTTCCGGGTACGATCGCGGCCACATGTGTCCTTCCGGCGACAACAAGTGGAGCAGGGAGGCACAGGAAGACTGCTTCCTCTTCACCAACATGTGCCCGCAGTCGCACAACCTGAATGGCGGCGACTGGAACGATCTGGAGATGAAATGCCGAAAATGGGCTGAGAAATACGGAGATGTCTACATCGTCTGCGGACCCGTTTTCCGTTCGGCGCATCCCCGTACCATCGGAAAGAGCAAGGTGGCGGTGCCCGACGGTTTCTACAAAGTGGTGCTTTGCATGCGCGATGAGCCTAAGGCCATCGGCTTCTACTATGACAACGACGACGGTCATGCCCCCATGGCATCGTATGTGCGTACGGTTGACGAGATAGAAAGCCTTACTGGCATCGACTTCTTCCCCCGTCTTGACGACGCAACGGAACGCCGCATCGAGGCAAAGGCCAATCTGGACGACTGGTAAGAGGGACTCGGGGATGGTGTCATCGTATGCTACGGAAAAAGAAATGAACTGATGAAGACAATGAAATTTTATCTATGGGCAGCCGTCGCATGTCTGCTGGCCGCCTGCAAGGATGAAACGAAAGAACCGGCGAGTGCCGTTGAAGGAGCTACGGCTTTCTATCAGTCTGCGGAGAAGCAAGAACAGGTGATGTATGAACTGCCGGCAACGCTGAGCGACCGTCCGGAGCAGATTCTTCGGCGCAAAGGCTACACCGTTTCGTATAACAAAGACACGAAATGTCCGAACTGGGTGGCATGGCATCTGACCAAGACGCATACCTACGGGAAGCACCAACGCAGTCAGGAGCAGTTTACCGAGGATTCCGTCGTGGGCGTTCCGCGTGCCACGGATTGGGATTACTACAACTCACGCTACGACCGCGGTCACATGTGTCCGGCCGGCGACAACAAGTGGGATGCCGAAGCCATGCGTCAGTCGTTTCTCTTCACGAACATCTGTCCGCAAAACCATGGGTTGAACAAGTATGAATGGAACGACGTGGAGATGCTCTGCCGCGCGTGGGCACGTCAGTACGGTGCCATTGATATTGTCTGCGGCCCTATCTATGATGCCCACGCCGAACCGAAGTACATCGGCCGCGGCAAAGTGCGTGTTCCCCAGCGTTTCTTCAAGGTTGTGCTGTGTCGCACAGGCAACCCTAAGGCCATCGGATTCATCTATGATAACGAAGGCAGGAAGCAACCGATGCGGGAGCATGTGTATAGTGTAGACGAGGTGGAACGCATCACCGGTATTGACTTCTTTCCGGCTTTGGACGACCAGGTGGAACGGCGCGTGGAGGCAACGGCTCGTCTGAGTGACTGGCCGGCCGAGTGACGGCTTCCTAAAGTGGCATTTATGCAACGGCATGATTTTCTGAAAACCTTGAAATTCATGCCGTTTAAGTTTTTTTACCGATTCCATTCTTCCGCCTTTCATAAAATATTTGTAACTTTGCAACCTAATATATACATCGCGCGTGAAAATAAAGCAAGTACTGAACGCCCTTGAACGATTCGCGCCTCTGCCCTTGCAGGAAGACTACGACAATGCCGGCCTGCAAGTAGGATTGACAGAGACGGAGGTTTCAGGGGTATTATTGTGTCTGGACGTAACCGAAGACGTGGTGGGCGAGGCCGTTTCCCTCGGCTGCAACATGATCGTTTCTCACCATCCGCTCATCTTTCACAGGCTCGCAAGCATCACTGATGTGAACTATGTGCAAAGAACCGTGCGCAAGGCCATCAAAAATGACATTGCTATTGTCTCCATGCACACTAATATTGACAATGCTTCGGGGGGTGTCAATTTCAAGATTGCCGAGAAAATGGACCTCCACGGGGTGGAGTTTCTTGGACCGGTGAGGACTGTGGAAGGCGTAAACGGTGCCTCGGGCGTTGTCGGAATGCTGGAGAAACCGCTGTCGGCAGATGACTTCATCGTGATGCTCAAGCGTGTGTTTGACGTGCAGTGTGTGCAGGCCAACCAACTCTTGCGGCGCAAAATTAGCCGCGTGGCTCTCTGTGGGGGAGCCGGTTCTTTTATGCTCGATGCTGCCGTCAAGGCCGGAGCCGATGCTTTTGTGACGGGAGAAATGCACTATCATGAGTATTTCGGGCACGAGCAGGAACTGCAAATATGTGTTATCGGCCATTATCAAAGTGAACAATACACCAACGAACTCTTCCGCAGCATCATAGAGGAGGACTGTCCGGGTGTTAAATGCTATCTGACAAAGACAAATACGAATCCAATCATATACATATAAAATGACTATGGCAAAGAAAGATCCCAAAGACCTCCCCGTAGAGGAGAAGTTGAAGAACTTGTTCCAGTTGCAGACAACTCTCTCGTCCATTGATGAGAAACGTGCATTGCGCGGAGAACTGCCACTGGAAGTGCAAGACCTTGAAGATGAAATTGCAGGTCTGAACACCCGTATCGAGAAAATTCAGGCAGAAGTAGCTGAATTCCAAGCTGCCGTCGTACAAAAGAAAGGTGAGATTGAGACCGCCAAAGGCACTGTGGAGCGTTACAAGGAACAGCTCAACGAGGTTAGGAACAACCGCGAATATGACATGCTGAGCAAGGAAATCGAGTTCCAGACACTTGAAATCGAACTCTGCAACAAGAAGATTCGGGAAGCAAGCATTCGCGTTGATGAGCGTACGGCCGATCTGGAACACGCTAAAATGTTGGTAGACGAGCGTCAGAAAGACCTGGAAGAAAAGAAAGGCGAGCTCAACGAAATCATGCAGGAAACGCGTGAGGAGGAAGAAAAGCTCAAGGAAAAAGCCAAGGAACTTGAAATGAAGATTGAACCGCGTTTGCTCACGAGCTTCAAGCGCATCCGCAAGAATGCCCGCAATGGTCTCGGCATCGTATATGTGCAGCGTGATGCTTGCGGAGGATGCTTCAATAAGATTCCGCCACAGCGTCAGCTGGACGTGAAGATGCACAAGAAAATCATCGTTTGTGAGTATTGCGGACGTATTATGATTGATCCGGAACTGGCAGGTATCCAGATGGAGAAGCCCGTGGAGGAGAAGCCTAAGCGCAAACGCGCCATCCGCAAGACGGTGAAGAAGGAGGAAGAACCTGTTATTGACGCAGCTGTACCCGAGGCTGAAGCATAGGAACGGCCATGAGCAGCATGTTCAGGCTGCCATCAGAACGACGGAAGCACGAAGGAAATTGGTCCTTTGTGCTTCCGTCGCTTTTTGTTGTTGCACAATCCGAGCGACCGGAGGCGTAAATTTGTCTGTCTTGAGAACTGCAGCAAGCTGTCAGAATATCTCCGGTGAGCGTAGCGGAGGCTTAAAGCCCCCGTGCTTTGTAGATGATGTCCTTGGCACTGTTGACTTCCTGAAACTTCTTCTCGGCCGCTTTCTTCACGTCTTCGCCCAGTGTGGCCACGCGGTCAGGATGGTGTTTGAGGGCCATCTGGCGGTAGGCTTTCTTCACCTCGTCGTCGGTGGCGGTAGGAGAGAGCCCCAGCACCTTGTAGGCCTGGGCCAGTTCGTTGGCCGTCGTGCGACTGGAGGAGTAGGAGTCTTGGTTGTTGTAATTGCCGCCGTAGGAGCCCGACTGTCCATAGGAATAGTCCATGGCTAACAGCGATTCCACGTCGGCTTCGGAGAGTCCCATGACCATGGCCACTTCCTTCAGTGCCTCTACTTCTACGTTGGGCACACGGCCGTCGGCTTTGGCTATCATAGCCAAGAAACTGAGCAGTTGCAGGCGGATGCTGTAGTTCATGTGGAAACGCATCTCCACGCATGCCTTGCGGATGGTTTCGCGAAAGACACCCATGCCTTGGCGTTTCTGTTCCTCGAAAAGCTTCATCAGAATGTCCTCACCTTGCCGGACAGCTGCTTCTCCGAAGTTCTGGCGGAGAAAGGCGCGTACCACTTCCATCTCGGAGTGCATCACCTTGCCGTCGGCACGGATGATATACGATGCGAGAACAAGCAGGGAGAAGAGGAAGGAGTTGCGTTCGCCTTCCTCGGTAGACTGCGAACGGGAGTAGGAGTAGCCCCCGCCGTAGTTGGCTCGGCTGTTGCTGCCGGTATTTTCAGTTCCGGCTGTCACCGCGTCGTCGATGAGCGAGCCGATGCAGTAGCCCGCCAATGCGCCCAGGATGCTTCCGCCGCTGGCTATCCACCCCAGAAATCCGCCTATCCATTTTCCTATTGCCATTTGTCTGTCCTATTTTGTTGCCGCAAAGATAAGGAGTTTGGATGAAAACAGGGTACGAATCGTGGAAAGATTAAGTATTATTTAAGGTTTAAAGGGTGGCTGGTAGCTACAGGTGATGTTATTATTTTGATTTTTTAGAGCGTGCAAAGTGCTGTTTTCTTCCTCACTTCTCGTTCTTCCTGAGATGATTCCGTGCTTTTGTTCCTCAAAGATGGTGGCGCAAGGGATTTCTTCGCTTCGCTCTTTTTTTTCTTGCGGAGTAGCGAAATGACGTTGCTTCGTAATTGCTTGAGCATAAGTGATATAGCGAGGGGGCTTTAGCCGTGAGAATTTTTAATTTATTTTTTCTCAAAAAATAATTTATTAATTCTCAAAAAATAAATTAAAAATTGTCGCGACTGTGGCACTTTTGGTAGATGGACGAGCCTCAGATGATGTTTGAGTGGGCTTTGAATATCATGCTTTGGGGCTTTGGGGGACGTGTGTCCGGGCTTCAGATGGAGGCGGAATCGCATGTTCTTGCAGCGGTGATGCATATCCGTCGCAGTGCAGTTGGAGGGTGGGAGAGTAAGGACTTGAAGGGTTTCAGAATGCTTTTATATGTCAAAGATTCTGAAAGTCCGGTATATCTTCAAGGAATAAATATTTTTGATGGGTATAATCCATCTTGCAAACATAGTGGGAGAGGCCATTGGAGACAATGAGGTAGTCTACATGGAGGAGGCGGTTATAAGTGACAATCTGGTCGAATACCTTTTGGGTGATGTCAATGGTGGGAGCTTTGTACTCAATAATCATACGGGGCTGGAGAGCAGTGTCGTAGAGTACGGTATCGGCACGGAGCGTCTTGTTGCCCACCTGGAGCTTCAGCTCATTGGCCAGAAGCGTGGCGGGGTAGTGCTTGTGGCCGATAAGGTAGTGAACGAAATGCTGTCGGACCCATTCTTCAGGGGTCAGCGCGACGTATTTCCGGCGCAGCGTGTCGAAAATCTTACGCTGCCCGTTGGCTTCGCGTATTTTTATCTCGTAGGGTGGCAGGTTTAATGGAATCATTTTTGTATCTTTGCAACACGTTTGCAAAGATACAAAAAACGGCGGATTCGACAAACAAAAACCGAAATACAGTCTGAAATACAGGTTGGACGGGAGAAAAAGAGCTGTCGGAGGTCTCTGCAAAGGATATTGAAAACGTTAATTGTTGGGAGTGTTATTCCTATGGCAGCAAAGCAAGGACCGAATTTCGACACGATCATGCGCGACTTGAAAGCGCGGAAGTTTTCACCTATTTATATATTAATGGGGGAAGAGGCTTACTATATAGACCGGATTGCTGACTATATAGCTGAACATGTGCTTGCGCCGGAAGAACGTGACTTCAACCAGACGGTAGTTTTCGGTGCCGACACCAATGCGGTGCAGGTTGCCGATATGGCAAGACGCTATCCGATGATGGCGGAATATCAGGTCATCATCGTCAAGGAAGCACAGAATATACGTTCGTTGGAAGCCCTGGAAAAGTATCTCAAAACTCCCGTAAAATCAACCATCCTTGTCTGGTGTCACAAAAACGGGAAAATTGACCGTAGGAAAAAGGTTGTTTCCATGGCCGAAAGTGTGGGCGTAGTCTTTGAGAGCGAGAGACTGAAAGAATGGAAATTGCCGGAGTTTATCAAAAAGTATGTTGCAGAACGGAAAGCAACGATCGAGGAGAAAGCCGCACAGATGATGGCTGATCATATCGGTGCGGATCTGCATCGGATGACTTCGGAACTCGACAAACTTTTTGTGGCCTTGCCGGAAACGGATAGGAGAGTGACCCCTGACATTGTGGAGAAGCAGATTGGGGTGAGTAAGGATTTCAACGCTTTCGAACTTAGAAATGCACTCATTAAGAGAGATGTTTTCAAAGCGAATCAGATAATCAAATATTTTGACAGCAATCCTAAAGCAGGATCGCTCTATGCGTTCCTGCCTCTGCTCTTTAATTACTTCCAAAATCTGATGGTCGTTCACTATGCACCCAAGAAAAGTACCGAGGCTGATATTGCTCAGGCACTCGAAATGAGGTGGGGCGCAAAGGATTATTTGGATGGAATCAGAAATTATTCGGCTAAGAAAACGATGGATATCATTGCCAAGATCCGGGAAATTGATGCGAAAAGTAAGGGCTTGGACAACCCCAATACGGGTGCAGGAGATTTGATGAAAGAGCTTATCTTTTTCATTTTGCACTGATTTTTCCTG
>CAMHEA010000103.1 GCA_946184025.1 uncultured Prevotella sp. | reverse complement strand
CCTCATCATCTTGATGGACCTGTAGTCCTTTCCCCACTTGTCGCACATCTGCTGCTGCAGCGGCGTGCCGGGAAACTTCTGGCCAACAACCGTGTCGAGGCCCTTGTCACCGCCTCGCGGATGTTGTGCAGTGAGCCGACGTTCAACGCCAGGACGGAGTTTTTGATACGTTTCACTTCACATACTTCCTGCCGTCACGGATATAGACGCCATGATGAGACGTTCCCTTTATTCGATGTCCCTGCAAATCGTAAACGGCGGATGGGCGGGGCACCGAATCCTGACGTAGTGTTGGGACGCTGACAGTGAATCCCGCCCATTCCTTACGGGTCCAGAACCAGTCGCATATGCGCTCAACGTTCTCTCCGACTGTGCGGTACCCGATTCCCCATCGCGCGCTGTCGTATCTGCGGGAGCGGTCGATGCCCTTGGCCGTCTCTGTCTCCAGAAACTCCCCGGCCCAGTCCGTCATCGCGTCGAACAGCCACCCCCTGACATCCTCCAGCCGCATGTAGTACATCCTCGTGAACTGCCCTTCAGGCCCCTCTCCCCAGAACCACGGGAAGAGCATCGTGTCGTGCATGCGCGACCAATCCCCGTCCATCATCATCACCGTGTCGAAGTCCCAGGGCGGTCCGAGCTTGACCTTGCTGACCCTGGTGTCATCATGTTTCGTGAGGAACGTGTTGCTGCCCATGGAGTCCCACGTGCCGAGGATGTCATGGGCGAGGATCCACTCCACGAACGACTCCACGTCGATGAGGCCGCTGTAGGTGCCATCCATAATTGACTCCTCCACGTCGGACATCACCCCGCTGATGTACTCCACCTGCTCCTCCGTCACGTCCTCGCTGTCCGGGTGCTTGAAGGTGTAACGCCTGAAGGGCGACCCCCGGGTGAGCGTGGTCTCGAACCACACGTCCTCGTTCCACCAGTAGGGATCAAGCTCTATGATGTACCCGGTGTCCTTGTCCACGTCAATGCGGCAGGACGGGTTGCGGCTCACGCTCTCCGAGAGGAAGTAGAGCCCACGGTAGTCTCCGTTGAACAAGAGGTTGACATACTCGCCTGACGGGACATACTCCATGCACAGCATGCCGCAGACCTGCCTGGCTACGGCGTTGGAGAGCGAGTACGGATCCTCATAGATTAGCACCCAGTCTTTGTCGGCGTACCGCTCGTCCCCGCGCCTGAGCATGTCGCCCTTTCGCTGGAGCTTGATCTTGAACGGGTGCTTGACTGACCACGCGCTTGAGTTGCCCCTGACCCGTATGGTCATGCCGGCGCTGCCGCTGGCATACTCGCCGCTGTCGAACAGCGTGTCACCACGAAGGATGACCATTACACGGCCGGGTACCTTGGTGACGTTGGTGATGCCCTTGCCTGCGCTGCCCTCCGGTGGGTAAGCGAGGTCGAAGGTGGGCTCCTCGCCGTCCACCGTCGTCACCACCACCAGTGGGAGGCCTGTGGACATGAGGGTGTCGAGCGGAACAGAGTGGCTCGGCTGTCTTTGGCAAGACGACGGCTCTTGTGCGTGTGAGGGAAGTGCCGAAAAGGGCCGC
Organism: uncultured Prevotella sp.; assembly: GCA_946184025.1. Lineage (GTDB taxonomy): Bacteria > Bacteroidota > Bacteroidia > Bacteroidales > Bacteroidaceae > Prevotella. The sequence continues at coordinate 5,667 of CAMHEA010000103.1, read as the reverse complement.
AGCACGAGGAAAAAAAACGCAATAAGGCAGTGGGACGGCCGGATGGCCGTCTTGGAAAAGGTTCTCATAAGCAGGGGAAATTACGTTACTTTACGTGAATCTTGGCAGTCCGTATACCGTCAGAAGAGCTAATGCGCACAGCATACACACCCCTCTTCCAGCCGGAGGCGTCGATGGTGAAGAGACCGTCGTCAGACCGTGAGGTCAGCACCATGCGGCCCGTGGAGACATCGCTCACCATCATCGTCATTTCCCTGTCCACTTTATTGGTGAAGTCTCTGGTTACAGTCGTGCCATCTCCGACCTTGACACTGAACACATTGCCACCCATACTTCTCACATACAAGGGATTATTATCCAACGGACTGTCGCCGAGCGACAGGCTCAGGACATAAGGCACGTAATCATGGCGCGTCACGCAGATTGTGAAGTTTTGGCAGACATTCTGGAACGTGTGGCTCGTTTCATCCTTGCACGCCTGAAGGTAGGTGAGGCCATAGTCCGAAGAACTCGTCACGGAAATAGTACAACGGTCGACTCCGCCAGTGCTGACCGTGAGGCTGGAGCCGTTGATGCCGAGTGTCACGCCAGTAAAAGTCGATGGGTTTGTCGTGTAGATGGGCATCTCGGGGTCACCAAGGGGATTGATGCAGAACTGGAGCCAGCGGTTGGGGGTGATCTCCGTTTCGGAGTCGTCGGCCAGCATGCGCTTCGCTTCCGCAGCAACGGCCCCGAAATTGCGGTTGTACCGGGGTATTCCTCTGAACAAGTTACGGAAGAACAGCGCGTCATACAGCAAGGATCCAGTAATGCGGCCGTCACCGTTGCCGAAACCGTGCCTGGAGCTGGCGAAGCACGCCACCGCGCCCCCGACAGCGTTACGGAGGAAAGCCTCCCCGAGGCTGGGCTCGGAGTCGAAGGCGTTCGTATGGCTCGCGCAGGTCAGTATGATGGAACTGTTGGAGTTGGTCTGTGAATACGCGTCAGAGGTGGTGTAGACACCGGGAACTCCCCATGATGTGGCGTTGCCGTTGGAGTATCCGTGCACCAGGTGGTAGCCCTTGTTAAGTTCCGTAGTCAGGTTGGCCGCGGTCAGGAAGTACGTGCTTCCACCCACGAGCTGGCTCATGTCCTTGTACAGATAGTACTTGTTGCCGCCCCACCAAGGCTGAATGTACTCATCATAGACTTTCTCGAGGTAATATCTTGAGTCATCGTCACTCCAGCTGTTGCCCCAGGTGCCTGAAAGTCCGAAAGCCCGCTTGCCATTGTTGAGAAGCCTGCACAGGTAGTTCGTTTGTTGGGGCTCCTTCTCATAGCTGATGAGTTTGTTGGTGTAATCGAGAATCTGCTGCCCGGTGCGGACGGGAAGACGGGTGACATATACCTGTGGTTTCATGTCGATGCCGTCATCCACCTCGCCACAGTAGCCGTTGTTGTTGCCGTCCCAGTTGTAGTCGCCGTTAAAGCAGGCATAGTAAAGGTCACATGGAGTCATGGTCATATAGGAGGAGTATGACGTGCGGACATACTTAGCCGGCACCACGCTCTCGTCACCGCCGAGCAGGACGAAACGGGTGCCGATGGCGTGGTAGGCCTCTATGCAGCGCTTGATCTTTTCCTGTGGAGTCGAGCCCTGGTAGTTGGCGTAGATGGACTCCAAACGGACGACAGCCACACGTAGTCCCTTCGTGGATTTCCAACGGCGCAGATATTCGAAATTGCTAATGATGGACTCCTTCGAGATAATCAGGTAGTCTATCCCGCCAGTGGATAAGGAAGGACTTGCTGTGCCGGGATAATAGGCGCTCGCGTCCCCGGGGTTGACGAACCAAGTGGGAAGGTCGATATCTGTGTCATCGGCCATGGCGGGTGACCCGCCAGACGGCACCTGGTAGTTGGACATACTGACGCTTACCTGTGACGAGAAGTACAGCTTATGGGACTGGATGTCGTAGGAGAACGGGGAGATCAGGAAATAAGCGTAGTAGTACCTGCCGATGCGGCGGATGCCATTGTAATGCAAATGGCCGGGGCCGGAGACCGTGGATGCCTGTGTCTGGCATGGAACCGAGTCTATGGCGTGGGACAGGGCATTGGCGGCGACTGTCACCCCCGTCATGATGAGCGAGTCGCTGAAGGACACCTGATAGGAGAAGTCCGTGCAACCCTCGGGAAGGAGAACCCTCATGGGATAATAGGGAAGCGCCGGTGACTGCGGGCCACCGATCTCGCGCTCGTCAGTCTTAGAAGAAAGAACGGACAGCAATCCGCCTGAGGTGTTGAGTGAATAGTCACCCACGTTGAATGACAGGGAATATGTTGTCTGCGCTTTGACAGCAAGGGTTATTGCCATTGAGACACAGAGTAATAACAGTCTTCTATTCATAATTGTTTCTTTGGCTGTAGTGAATAATTGACGATGCTTCTTATTGTATGGCAAAGAGCAGTCTCACCATGGAAAAAGTAAGACTCCTTCAGAGTCTGGCCACAAAATGAGTATATTTGTTGGCTTTTCATAATATTGTCCGCAAATAATTTTCGCACGTTCTGGCAGGACATGCTCCTGCCAGAAGCGGCAACAGATATAAAAATCAAAACACTATAATCCTATGGTCATCCCTCAGAGGGTGATCTCACCATAGAAATAATAGTCATCCGTACATAGACGGAGCTCATAAGTGCCCGTGAGAGTTGTAGGGAGGCTCACTTGTGTGTCCGTCGCGTAGATGTAAGCGGTATAAACCACAGTGTCTGACGCGTCGCGGAGCTCAAGGGTGAATGAGGCATGACTACCCATAAAATAGAGGACGTGGCTGGAAATACTGACTTCTGGGAAAGGCACTAACGAACGTTCTACACCGCTATGACCAGAAGAGGGATCCTCCCAATGGAGACCAAGAACAACAGCATCACCCATAATGGGGTCCGCGCTGGCAGGCATAGAATAAACAAATGCCAACATCAATAATACTGTGAAAAGAAGATTTCTCATTGCATTTGGTTTTGATTAAAGAGTTTTTGTCGGTACAAATGTAGAAAAATATGCTTTTAACTCCTAAAAAAACCATTTCATATAATTCACGTTTTTGCAACATGCTGAATATAAACATGTTGCAATCACGCAATTATCAAGTTAAGTCTTCTCGTGTTAATAAATGAAAGAGAAAAAGTAATCTCAGGGAATGAGAAGCTACAGTTTTGCGATCATGTCGTTTAAGTCAGAGGCTTTCCCCTCAATATGAAACAAGTGGCTCAGAAGCCGTTTCTTCTGATTCGACAGGGCCTGAGGCGAAAGACCAAGCAGGACCGAAATCTCCGAGGAAGAGAAGCAAAGACGGATGAGGATGCAGATGTTCTCCTCGCGTACGTTCATCTTATAGCTATTGTCATCTGTCTTCATCTTCCATAGTGGCTCCGCGGCATAGAAGGCCTTACGCAGGTTTTGCAACTGCAAAACACTTGCCTTCTCAGCTCTTGAGGCCATCTGGTGCAGTTTGTCCGTGATGGACTGTAAAGCGTTGCTCGTGTCCTGGCTCACCTCATAAGGAATGGCGTCATAGGCCTCCACCTGCTGCCGCAGGATGCTGATGGTTTCCTCTTTTTCTCTCAGCAACGTTTCCTTACCTTTTTTCTCAACACTCATCTTGCGCAAGTCCTCTTTTGCCATCCGGAGAGTCTCTTTCAGGGTCTGGTATCTGATGACCTGTTCCATCAGCTTTCGCTTGTTCCTTTCCTCATGCCACTGATACCAGCCATATGCAAAGCCACATAACCCAAGCAAACAAAAAAACAGCGCTGAGATGAGACGGTTGCGTTTGTGCACCTTTTCCTCATTTCTCAGAGACTCCTGCCGCCACCGCTCGTACTGATATTGTGACTGCAGCCTCTCCACTACTTCCCGGTGCGTGAAAACATTGGAAGAGTCATTGGCATCGCAATACAAACCGGCGTATTTCATCATGGAGTCGGGCAGGTGTCTCTCTCTATACACATCCCTCAGCCCCTTATATGCGAAAACTCTCAGGCCAGGGTTACCCTCATCCTCTTCCATCAACCGTCTGAACCATATCTCTGCCTCTGCCTTCCGTCCCTTTAAAAGAGCATATTTGCCTTTGTAGGCATGAAACACAGCCCAGCCTTTGTCATTCAGAAATTGCTCCTCATTGACGTTGTCCTCCACAAACTGAAGATACCTGTACGCACGGGCGGTGTCTCCATCCTGTAACACCGTCAGTATAGCAGTACTCAAAGTATGTGCGGCATCAGCAGTCTTTCCCCTGTCCATATATAGCCGGTGTATCGAGTCCGAGAGAATCACGACCTTCCCTCGATGACCCATCTCATAATGTGAGATGATGGCCTGCTGCAGGAAATTCAGTGCCAGTAAGGTGTCTTTGGCACGCATCGCATGACATGCAGCCGTGCTGAAACACTGTAGAGCCTCAGACGGCAGATACAGCCTGTTGAAAATCAGCCCCGTCTGGGCGTACACTTTTGCCAGCAACCTGTAGTCGCAACTGGCAGACATGGTGTCGGCACATTCCATCGCCCGCTGGAAAGCGTGGAGGGCGGCCGGAGCCTCCCCCATATCTCTGTAGACGCTCCCCAGCAGATAATGGGCAGCCATTCTCTCATTGGATGTGCCGTGACCGTCATAATAGTTGGCCACCTCTTTCATCACACTGTCTGTGGTAAAGGGAATATACAACTTGTTTTGCGCCTGGGCGCGCAACAGCTGCCAGCGCATCAGCGTACCGCGGGAGAATTCGGAGGAAAAAGCCTCCATGGAGTCGAGAAGGGTAAGGGCAGAGTCGGGAGCGTCGTTGAGAATGGCCTGGGCACGCCGCAGCGCAGTGTTATGACGCCGCTGTCCAGCGCAGGAGGCCAGCAGCAGGAAGGACAGGACGATATAAAGCAGTTTTCTCATCGGCTGGAAATCACAATAGACGAACCAATGGTATTTCTTAGACTGCGAAAATAAGCATTTTTCACGAGACGGCAAAACAATTAGGCGGGAAAACGTTAAAAAAATGGATTGTAAGTGTCACCAAGAAAAAGTGTCGTGGGTGCGTCAATGTGAAGACACACCCACGACCGATTATAAGGAGTAATCACTTAACTTCAAAATAGAACTCACCTTAATTATTCTCCGGATGCAGTTTGCGGATGGTCTCTCCTGCACGCCACATCTCCATGTTGCGCATAGCCTCCAACTCCTTGTTCAGACCGTCGCGATAGTCGACCTTGGAGTTGGCGTCGATGGAGATCTCAGCCTCTTTGCCCATTTGTACGGAAAAGATAACGCAAGAGAATCTGTGGACAATCTGTCATTCTGAATGAAAAACCCTGTCGCCTCTGCGATGTAGGATAATCATTCACCTCACATACTTCCTGCCGCCACGGATGTAGACTCCATGATGTGGTGTGTTGTCCATACGTTGACCCTGAAGATTGTAAAGGTGATATTCTTTATTGGAGTTGTCGGCATGGTTGCAATCATCTATTGAATTCGGCCACCCTGGCTCAACCATCCATGCCAAATTATAAATATATTTGCCGTCCTTGATACATGTGATCGTAGTGATTCTTTTACCAAGCTTATACACGCCTAACCCACATTGCAGCTTTTAGCTACGTAACTCCCTGTTCCTCAGGAGGCGATTT
>CAMHEA010000102.1 GCA_946184025.1 uncultured Prevotella sp. | reverse complement strand
CCAACGGCTATTTCGACTTCGTGGAGGGCTATACGGTGAGCAACGGGCGCGTGTTCTTCCCTGCCGCAGAGCCTTTCGGAGGATACATGCTCGATTATCTGATGGGGAAGGGCATCACGCTGGAGAAGGCCGAGAGCTATGCCTTCACCGAATTGTATGACTCTACGAAGACTGTAGCCAAGCAGATTGCAGAGAAAGATAAGTATATCCTCACGGGACAGTTCCGCGGATCGTCGGCCAATGTCATTTCGCTGGGAGCCTATAACGTGCCGCAAGGCTCGGTGGAGGTCACGGCCGATGGTGTGAAACTGACCGAAGGTGCTGATTATACGGTGGACTATTCAGCCGGTGAGGTGACGATTCTCAACCAAAGCCTTATTGATGCCGGCTCAAGAATCGACGTGTCGCTGGAATCGAATACGGACTATGCCCTTGAACGGAAAACGATGCTGGGTCTGAACTGGGAGTATGACTTTACGAAAAACTTCCAGTTGGGCGGTACTTTCCAACACTTGTCGGAGCAGGCTTTGACAACGAAGGTGGCAATGGGCAACGAACCGCTCAACAATACGTTGTGGGGCGTGCACCTGGATTGGAAAAAGGAGAGTCAGTGGCTGACGAACATGCTCGACAAGATACCGTTCCTGCATGTGACACAGCCTTCAAACATCTCGCTGAAGGCTGAGTTCGCCCACCTGATAGCCGGACAGAGCCACGGAACGCAGGACAATGCGTCGTATCTGGACGACTTTGAGAATGCAAAGAACGCCATTGACGTGAGCGCACCAACGTCGTGGGTCATCTCCAGCGTTCCTTCTATGTTCCCGGAGTCCTCGGACAAGGTCTCTCTGGCCAGCGGCTACAACCGTTCGCTGCTTGCCTGGTATACCATTGACAATCTTTTCACACGCCGTACGTCTTCGTTGACCCCTGGACACATTAAAAGCGACCTCGACCAACTTTCCAACCATTACGTCCGGGAAGTCTATGTGAATGAACTGTTCCCCAATCGGGACCAAAGCAGCTACAATGGTGCAACGTCTACCCTTCCTATACTCAATTTGGCATTCTATCCGCAGGAGCGCGGACCTTATAACTTCAATCCGCAGTTGGACGTTAAGGGACATCTGACGGCTCCGAGCGAAACCTGGGGAGGTATGATGCGCAAGCTGGATACCAGTGATTTCGAGACGGCTAACATCGAATACATCGAGTTCTGGCTCCTTGATCCGTTCATCTATAATACCGACGGCAGCAATCGGGGCGGCGATCTCTATATCAACTTGGGTGAAGTGAGCGAGGATGTGCTTCGGGATGGCAAGAAATTCTATGAAAGTGGAATGCCGGTCGATGGTTCCCAGAACTTCCAGTACACCCAATGGGGAAAGATTCCGACCCAGTCTACGGTGACCTATGCCTTTGCAACGACCAGCGGCAGCAGGGCTTTGCAGGATGTGGGCTACAATGGTTTGACCGACGAAGAGGAACAGCGATATGAAAGCTATCAGGACTTCCTGACCCAGATACAAGGAAAGGTGGATCAGGCGGTCTTCGACAGTATTTGGTCCGACCCTGCCAACGACGACTACCATTACTTCCGTGGTTCCGATCTGGACCGGATTCAGGCTTCCATCCTGCAACGCTATAAGCGCATCAACAACCCACAGGGCAACTCTCCTGATTCCGACTCGCGTACGGAAAGCTATGACACGTCCTACAAGACGACTCCCGATGTGGAGGACATCAACCAGGACTACACGCTCAATGAGTACGAGAAGTATTTCCAGTATCATGTGTCGGTACGTCCGGAAGACTTGGAAGTGGGACGGAACTTCATCGTTGACAAGCGGGTTACGTCTCCCAAGCTGCGCAACGGACAGCAGGAACGTGTGACTTGGTATCAGTTCCGCATCCCACTGACGGAGTATGACAGCAAGCAGGGCACCATCAATGATTTTACGAGCATCCGCTTCATGCGTATGTTCCTCACCCAGTTTGAGAAACCGGTCGTCCTGCGTTTCGGAACACTCGACTTGGTGCGCGGGGAGTGGCGCGTCTATGAGCAGAACCTGACCAACTCATCCTCCACGTCTGGAAAGATGGCCGTCAGTGCCGTCAATATCGAGGAGAACAACGACAAGATTCCCGTGAACTATGTACTTCCGCCGGGCATCCAGCGTACGCAAGACCCCACCCAGCCGCAGCTTGTCGAAGCCAACGAACAGGCTCTCGCCATGACCGTCACCAACTTGGGTACGGGTGAATCGAAGGCCGTCTATAAGAATGCGACGATTGATTTGCGTCAGTACAAGCGGCTCCAGCTCTTCGTACATGCCAACGCCATGGAGAACGACGTGACCAATCTGCAGGATCACCAACTTGCGGTCTTTGTCCGGTTGGGCAGCGATTACAAGAACAACTACTATGAATACGAGATTCCCTTGAAGCTGACACCGCCAGGAAAATACGACCGTTATTCGCGTGCAGGCTGCGAAGCCGTATGGCCTGAGGAAAACATGCTCAACATTCCGTTGTCGGTGCTCACCTCTTTGAAGAAGCAACGCAACAAGGCGAAGGCCATGGGTACCGCCAGTTACCAGCAGCCCTTCAGCATCTACGACGAAGACCAGCCAAAGAACAAGATCACGATTGTCGGCAATCCGACTCTGGGCGAGGTGAAGACGATGATTATCGGAGTGCGGAACCTTTCCGGTGAGCAGAAGACGGGTGAGGTATGGGTCAATGAACTCCGTTTGCTGGAATACAACAATGAAGGAGGCTGGGCTGCCTTGGGCAACCTGAACGTGCAGCTGTCCGATTTCGGCTCCGTCAACGTACAAGGCCGATACATGACCGAAGGCTTCGGCGGACTGGAAGAAGGTGTCAATGAGCGTTCGAAAGATAATATCGGCAGCTACGTCGTAAAGACAAACCTTGAGCTCGGAAAGTTCTTCCCCGACAAGGCTAAGGTCTCCGCACCTTTATATTATAGTGTCAGTGAGGAAGAAGTACGTCCGAAATACAACCCGTTGGACACGGACCTGAATCTGGAGGAGGCACTGGATGCCATGGATCAGCACGAACGCGACAGCATTGAGTCTATCGTCGTGACCAAGACCAAGACTACCAATTTCTCGCTCTCCAATGTACGCGTCGGCATACAGAACAAACGCCACCCGATGCCTTACGATCCGGCCAACTTCTCCTTCACCTACAGCCATAGCCACAGCCACACCACCGGCGAGACAACCGTCTACGAAACCGAAGACCAGTGGCGTGGAGCGATGAACTATTCCTGGACGCCCGTCTACAAGGCATGGGAACCCTTCAAGAAACTCATCAAGAGCAAGTCCAAATACTATGACATTCTCAAGCGTTTCGGCTTGAACTGGCTGCCGCAGAACGTTGCTTTCAACACGGAAATCACCCGTAGTTATCACGAACAGCAAGAGCGCGACATGGATGCGCTTGAAAGTGAGCCCCTGCCCGTGCGTTTCAGTGAGCAGTTCCTGTGGAATCGCGACTTCTCCATACGTTGGGACCTCACGAAGAACCTGCACATGAACTTCCAGAGTGCCACCCGTGCGGAGATAGAAGAGCCCAACACCGTCATCAACAAAGACCTCTATCCCGACCGATATCAGGCATGGAAGGACTCGGTGTGGACCAGTATCAAGCATTTCGGAACGCCGTTGGACTACCGGCAGACCTTCTCGGCCAGCTATCAGCTTCCGTTGAACCTCATCCCCATCTTCGACTGGCTGAATGCAGATGCCAAGTATGATGCCACCTACGACTGGACACGAGGCACCTTCACCGAAGAAGGCATCTCACTGGGCAATACCATCACCAGCAACCGCACCTTCACGCTCAACGGAACGTTCAATCTGGAGAAATTCTACAACCACATACCCTTCTTGAAGAAGACCAACGACCGCTTCAACAAAACCAACCGCAACCCCAAGAAATCGCCCGTAGCCAAGAAGCCTGAGACGAAACGCGGACGCGGCGGTGCTGCCGATGCAGAAGGAAAGGACGATGGAGAGGAAGGCAAGAAGAAAGAACTCCCGAAGAACAAGAAGAGTTTCGAGAAGGAAGTCACTTTGCAGGCCGACACCTCCTTGGTAGTCTCTCACGGAAAGAAGACCCGCAGGCTCACCGTCTCCATGAAGACCGAAGACGGAAAGACCGTGAACCTGAAATGGAAGAAGGTCGACGACAACAAGATCAAGCTGTTCAACAAGACCGATTCAGCCATTAAGGTCAAGCTTACCGTCACACCCAAGGAGCCGCTCGACGACAAAGGATGGTACAAGACAGCCCAGTGTGTGGCCCGTGTGCTGATGATGGTGCGCAATGCCAGCTTCACCTATCGCAACCAGTACCAGATGGGCTTGCCCGGATTCATGCCTACTGTGGGCAACGCCTTCGGACAGACCCGCAGCATGGGTCCCATGTCGCCCGGACTCGACTTTGCCTTCGGCTTCATCGACGACGACTACATCGAGAAGGCGCGCCTCAACGACTGGCTGCTGACCGACGACAACATCACCACACCGGCCACCACCAGCCAGACCGAAGACTTGCAGCTGCGCATGACCATAGAACCGGTGAAGAACCTCAAGATCGATCTCAATGCCAGCCGCACGGAAACCAAGTCCAAGAGCATACACTACATGTACGAAGGCAACCCCACTACCCAGAGCGGAACCTTCACCATGACCACCATTTCGCTCGGATCGGCACTCGAGTCGACGGGCGATGCCACCAATGGCTACCATTCCGCGACCTTTGACAAGTTCGTGAACTCGCTCGACGGGTTCCGCGATCGGGTGGAGAAGCAGTATGCTGGAGCAACCTATCCCGCAGGGATGCGTCCCGAAGGCTCCACCGGAACCTTCGATCCCGCCTATGGAACGGTCGACAAGTATAGCGGCGACGTGATGATACCTGCCTTCCTGTCGGCCTATACCAGCATGGGCGGAAACGGACTCAGCATCTTCCCGAAGCTGCGGAGCCTCCTGCCCAACTGGACTGTCCGCTACAGCGGCCTGAGCCAGCTTCCTTGGTTCTCCGACGTGTTCAAGAGCATCAACATCAACCACAGCTACAAGAGTGTCTATGCCGTCGGCTCCTATCAGAGCTACAGCACCTGGATGGAGTACATGAACGGATTGGGATTCCTCAACGATGCCACCACCGACCAGCCCATACCCAGCAGCATGTTCAACGTTGCGCAGGTAAGCATCAACGAAGCCTTCTCGCCCCTGCTCGGTGTCGACGTGACGATGAAGAACAACCTCACCACGAAGCTGGAATACCGCACCACGCGCGTATTGTCGCTCTCCATGACCAGCGTTCAAATCAATGAAGCCATCAGCAAGGACTGGGTCATCGGCCTCGGCTATAAGATCAACGACTTTATGCTCTTCGGCGGAGCCAACCACCGCAAGGTGAAGTCATCCAAGAAAGGTGACGACGACGAGCAGCAGACCAACACCCGCACATCGGCACGGGGTGGCGTCAACCACGACCTCAACCTGCGGCTCGACCTGTCCTACCGCAAACAAGCCGCCATCAGCCGCGACATAGCCTCACTGGAGAGCGCTGCCAGCAGTGGCAACACCGCTTTCAAGGTGTCGTTCACCGCCGACTACACCCTGTCGAAGCTCATCACCACCAGCTTCTACTTCGACGCGCAGACCAATACGCCGCTCCTCTCTTCAAGCAGCTATCCCACCACCACCTACGACTTCGGCCTTAACTTCAAGCTGTCGCTCACCCGATGAGGACAGGAGACAGGAGGGGCGGGAGCTCTGCTCCCTAAATGATAAACGAGAATTGAGGATCCCCATATCCTAAATGTCCAATCGACCAAACAGCCAAATATATGGAAGTCATACAAAGTTTCACCATCGACCACACACGCCTCAAACCAGGCATCTACATCTCGCGTCAGGACAAAGGCTTCACCACCTTCGACCTGCGCATCACCGAACCCAACCAAGAACCTGCCGTCGCGCCGGCCGCCATGCACAGCCTCGAGCACCTCATGGCCACTTGGTTCCGCAACAGCTCTGTTAAGCACGATGTCGTCTACGTCGGTCCCATGGGCTGCCTCACGGGTATGTATATCATCATGACAGGAGCGTACACCGTCGAAGACATGCGCCGCCTCACCATCGAGTGCCTCCAGTGGATACTCACGCAGGACAAAGTGCCTGCCACCGAGCCGCAGACCTGTGGCAACTATCTGCTACACGACCTGCCCATGTGCCATTGGGAGAGTGCACGCTATCTCGATCGCCTGCAACACCACTTCCACAGCGAATACGCCAAACTGCAAGTTACCCTCGACGACGGACGCGTCTTTGCCGACGCATAGGCTTCCCAACTCCGTAGCATAAGGGCTTTAGGTCATCCGTTTTTGCGGGATGATGCACACTTTCAGCCCCACCCATCGGCTGAAAGTGCCATGTCCATTCTCCGACTGTGGCACAGTCGTTTTCCGAAAGTGCCACAGTCGCGAGAATTTTTAATTTATTTTTTCTCAAAAAATAATTTATTAATTCTCAAAAAATAAATTAAAAATTCTCACGGCGAAGCCCGTTTGCTAAACCGCTGAGGCTCAGCAGATTAGCGGAATTGGCGCATCACCCCGCATTTCATCTGCTAAGGCTGCGAGATTTGCATGACCTTTCATTTTCCAGCAGATTTCGCTTTACGCAGATCTTTTATTCTCTCGCTGATTATGCAGATCTTTTCCAATCCCGCTGAAAGCGGAATCATCTGCCGAATCTGCTAAATCTGCTGGACAAAAAAGTATTGTCATGCAGATCTCGCAGATCTTGCAGATGTTTACCTTAATCCGTGCCATTAGGGAAATTCGTTGTTCTGTGGTTGTGTCTCCTTACTGCCCATCTATAAGGAATCCGGAATTATGCATTGCATATGACGAATTACGCATCGGGTTTCTGCCTCCAAAGATGCTGCGTCCTCTTTATGAGAATCAGAACCATCACGCGAAAAAGCGGATGAGCTTTTTGTTGAAAAACGGCACACAATCAAAACAAAAAGCAAAATTTTCTTTGTCCTTTCCTTCTTTTTGCTTATTTTTGCAACCGATGCCAACTCTTCGCAGGGTGGGTGTCGTTACATTACGGGTAAATATTAGAGAGACGTTATGTCTATTCTTGTACTCTGAAACGTAGGAAATTTCAAAGATGAACAAGATGGCATAGTGGGTTCTCCATGCGAAAGCGTGGGCTGGCATCACTATATC
>CAMHEA010000101.1 GCA_946184025.1 uncultured Prevotella sp. | reverse complement strand
AAGTATCCTGTAGGCAGCAAGCACACCGCCAAGGTTCGCAACTTCACCAACTTCGGTATCTTCGTAGAACTCGAAGAAGGCGTAGACGGCCTTATCCACATCTCTGACCTTTCTTGGACTAAGAAAGTTAAGCATCCTTCAGAATTCACACAGACTGGAGCTGAAATCGATGTCGTTGTACTTGAAATAGATAAGGAGAACCGTCGTCTGTCTCTCGGCCACAAACAGCTCGAGGACAATCCTTGGGACACTTACGAGACCCTGTACACTCCCGGTTCAGTACACACCGGTAAGATTGCCGAGTCAATGGACAAGGGTGCTGTTATCGCCCTCAACGAAGGCGGTGAAGGCTTTGCCACACCGAAACACCTCGTCAAGGAAGACGGCACACAGGCTCAGAAGGGTGAAGAACTGCCGTTCATGGTTATTGAGTTCGTAAAGGAAACCAAGCGTATCATCCTCTCCCACTCTCGTACATTCGAAGATGTGAAGGATGAACCGAAGGCCGCTCCCAAGAAGAAGGCTGCCAAGAAGGAAGCAGCTCCGACCATCAATAACGTAGCTGCAAGCACAACGCTTGGCGACCTCGACGTTCTTGCCAAGCTGAAGGCTGACATGGAGAAGGGAAAATAATCTTCAACATATACACAACTATCAAAAAGAGAGTGTGGTGTCCACACTCTCTTTTTCTGTTTCTAATCTTTTCAAACCAGAAGACAAGGACTTCTGCTATCTTCTGACAGGTAGCCCATCAGAAGGTATACTTTTCTAATACTCTCCCCAAGCCTTGATATCAATGTCATCGAGTTTCACCTTGCAAAAAGCATGGATGAAAGCAGACGGCTATTCGTAATAAGCGGGACATTGAGATCGATGGCCGCACGACGTATCTTATATCCGTTGGAGAGCTCATGCTGAGTCAGGTTCTTGGGAATATTCACCACCATATCTATCTGCTTGCCGTGCAGAAGGTCAAGCGCCTGAGGCTGCAAATCGCCATCCGACGGCCAATGAACAAGTGTGTTGGCGATGCCATTCTCTGACAGATACTTCGAGGTACCGCCCGTAGCATACAACCGATAACCATGATTGATGAGCATACGGGCTGCATCCAGCATTTCCGCTTTCTGCTTTGCCCCACCCGTGGAGAGCAGAATGTTTCCCGGTTCTGACTTTCCGTCAGCTCCGATACGGTTAGGTATACGCTGGCCAACGGAAAGCATAGATTTGAGAAGTGCCGTTGACGTATCGTCACCCAAGCACCCCACTTCACCCGTTGATGCCATATCGACGCCGAGAACGGGATCCGCCTTCTGCAAACGATTGAAAGAGAACTGCGAAGCCTTGATGCCCACATAGTCCAAATCAAAGAGATTCTTATGCGGTTTCTCCACAGGCACACCCAGCATCACCTTTGTTGCCAGATCAATCAAGTTCAGCTTCAGCACTTTCGACACAAAGGGGAACGAACGACTAGCCCTCAGATTGCATTCAATGACCAATATATCGTTGTCGCGTGCCATGAACTGGATGTTGAACGGACCGTTAATGTGCAGTTCACGGGCTATCTGCCGACTCACACGCTTAATGCGGCGAACGGTCTCCACATAGATTTTCTGCGGCGGAAACTGTATGGTGGCATCTCCCGAATGGACACCGGCAAACTCTATGTGTTCGCTAATGGCATACGCCATGATTTCCCCATCGCGTGCCACAGCATCCATTTCAATCTCTTTCGCATGTTCAATGAACTTCGATACAACCACGGGATGTTCTGCCGACACGTTAGCCGCCAGTTGAAGGAAGCGCGTCAGTTCGTCGCGATTGGAACATACGTTCATCGCTGCGCCCGAAAGCACATAGCTCGGACGTACAAGAACGGGAAATCCGACACGTTCTACAAAACGATCTATATCGTCCATGCTTGTCAATGCGCTCCACTCCGGTTGGTTGATACCATTCTCCGTCAACATCTGAGAGAATTTGGCACGGTCTTCGGCATGGTCTATATCCACGGCTTGGGTACCAAGGATTGGCACATGCTGCTCGGCCAGATACATCGCAAGGTTGTTCGGAATCTGTCCTCCCGTAGAAACGATGACACCATGGGGCTGTTCCAACTCAATAATATCGAGTACGCGTTCAAAGGTCAGTTCATCAAAGTAGAGACGGTCGCACATATCATAGTCCGTAGATACCGTTTCGGGATTATAGTTGATCATAATAGAGCGGTAACCTTGCTTCCTGATCGTATTCAAAGCCTGCACACCGCACCAGTCGAACTCTACGCTGGAGCCGATACGATAAGCACCGCTACCCAAGACTATAATACCCTGCCTGTCATTTTCAAACTGAATGTCGCTTGCGATGCCCGAATAGGTCACATACAGGTAATTGGTCTGCGCCGGATACTCAGCTGCAAGCGTATCGATCTGCTTGACTACGGGCAGGATGCCCATTTCCTTGCGCACCTTTCTCACCTCCAACAAGGCCTCGTGCATATTGCCACAGGTCTGTTCCAAGCCCATGGCACGCGCAATCTGGAAGTCCGTAAAGCCATAGACTTTTGCCTTCCGCATCAAATCCTCACTCACCAAATCGATTTTCTCCCGCTTCAGTTGTTCATCGATATCGATGATGTGCTTCAATTTATCCAGGAACCAGCGGTCAATCTTTGTCAGCTGATGAATCTGCTCCACTGAATAGTCCTTGTGCATGGCTTTAGAGATGACGAAGATGCGCTTATCCGTAGGCTCACGAAGTGCCGCATCAATGTCAGGGATGTTCAGTTCCTTGTTTTCCACAAATCCATGCATGCCCTGTCCTATCATTCTGAGACCCTTTTGGATGGCTTCCTCGAAAGTACGTCCGATGGCCATGACCTCGCCGACGGACTTCATTGATGACCCCAACTCCTTGTCCACGCCGTGGAACTTGGAAAGATCCCATCGTGGAATCTTACAAACGACATAGTCGAGTGCCGGTTCAAAGAAAGCTGAAGTCGTTTTCGTCACCGAGTTCTTAAGTTCAAAGAGTCCATATCCCATACCCAGCTTGGCTGCAACAAAGGCCAGCGGATAGCCAGTGGCCTTTGAAGCCAGTGCCGACGACCGCGAGAGGCGTGCATTAACCTCAATGACGCGATAGTCTTCCGACTGCGGATCGAAGGCATACTGCACATTACACTCGCCAACGATGCCAACGTGGCGGATAATCTTAATAGCTAACGCGCGCAGTTTGTGATACTCGCTGTTGGTAAGTGTCTGCGAAGGTGCTATGACGATGGATTCGCCGGTGTGAATGCCCAGCGGATCAAAGTTTTCCATGTTACACACGGTGATGCAGTTGTCATATCGGTCGCGCACCACCTCATACTCAATCTCCTTCCAACCTTTCAGCGACTTCTCAACCAACACCTGCGGCGAAAACGAGAAGGCTTTCTCGGCCAGTTTGTCAAGCTCCTCTTCATTGTCGCAGAAGCCACTGCCCAATCCGCCCAGCGCATAGGCAGCACGAAGTATGACGGGATAGCCCAGCTCGCGGGCAGCCTGCCGGGCTTGTTCTATGGTTTCACAGGCCTCGCTCTTAATCGTCTTTACGTTGATTTCGTTCAGTTTTTCCACGAAACGCTCACGGTCTTCCGTGTCCATGATGGCCTGCACCGGAGTGCCTAAAACCTGAACGCCATATTTGTCGAGCACACCTGACTGATAGAGTTGCACACCACAGTTCAATGCCGTTTGTCCGCCGAACGACAGAAGGATGCCATCGGGACGCTCTTTCTGTATCACCCGCTCCACGAAATAGGGTTGCACCGGAAGGAAATAAATCTGATCGGCCACCCCTTCGGAAGTCTGCACCGTGGCAATGTTAGGATTGATGAGCACCGTCTGTATCCCTTCCTCGCGCAAGGCCTTTAATGCTTGCGATCCCGAATAGTCAAATTCGCCGGCTTCTCCAATCTTGAGTGCGCCGCTTCCAAGCAGCAACACCTTCTTGATATTCTCGTATTTCATTTCGTTTTACCTTTCTTTATCATCCTTTTATCCATTTCTTATCATTCCTACGAGCCACCTCCTGTTGGTAATATAGGGTATTTTACTAAGTAATATAGCCTTTATTGCCATGCAATATAGGGGTTATTATCTGGTAATATAGGGTATATTGCCTTGTCATCCTACCCCGTCTTCCCTGTCAGGAAGCCTCAGATTACCCGGGAAACGGCCCGATGTCGGCAGGGGACTATCCGTTGGCCAGCGCGTTGACAAACCGGTCGAACATAAACTCCGTGTCGACGGGACCGGAGCAGGCCTCTGGATGGAACTGCGAGGAGAACCAGGGATTGAGCTGGTGACGGATGCCTTCGTTGGAACCGTCGTTCATGTTGACAAAGAGCTCGCGCCAATCGTTGCCCAGCCGCGATGCATCGACGGCATATCCATGGTTCTGGCTGGTGACATAGCAGCGGTTTGTACCCACCTCGCGAACGGGTTGGTTGTGCGAGCGATGTCCATACTTCAGCTTATAGATTGTGGCTCCAGCCGCTTTGGCCAAGAGTTGGTTGCCCATACAGATGCCACAGATGGGCTTCCGGCTGGCACTCATCTGGCGACGAAGGATCGTGACGGCATCTTCGCACATGTCCGGATCGCCGGGACCGTTTGCCAAAAAGAGCCCGTCGAACTCCATGTTCGTGTAATCGTAGTTCCACGGCACACGGATGACTTCAACCCCTCGGTTGACAAGGCAGCGAATGATGTTAGCCTTCACACCACAGTCAACCAAGACGACCTTCTTTCCTGCCCCTTCGTTGTAACGGACAACATCCTTGCAGGACACACGCGCTACCCAGTTGACACCTTCATAGTCAGCTTCAGGAACGCGGTCGGGCTCGTCATCGAAGACGATCTTGCCCATCATCACACCATGCTCACGCAAGACCTTGGTCAGCTGACGCGTGTCGATGCCTGTCACACCGGGCACCTTCTCACGTTTGAGCCAGTCGGCTAAGCTCTCTTGAGCATTCCAATGAGAATAATGCTCACTGTAATCGCTCACGATAATGGCTGAAGCATAGATTCTGTCGCTCTCCATGAAGGTGGGCAGTCCATTGGCTTCAAACGAAAAGCGAGGCACTCCATAGTTACCTACCAGCGGATAGGTCAATGCCATGATCTGTCCGGCATACGACGGGTCGGTGAGCGATTCGGGATAGCCCATCATGGCCGTATTGAAGACGACCTCTCCCGCCACCGGCGCATCATACCCGAAAGATGTTCCGTGGAACTCTGTTCCGTCATTTAAGACTAATGTAACTTTTCTCATCTTTGTTTTTATGTTGTTGCGATTCAATCAAAATTTCTGTTCAAACTGATAATACGTCTCCACATAGTTGACAAATGCCTGATTACACAGGCGAATGCCTCCCGGCGTGGGATAATCGCCCGTGAAATACCAGTCGCCAGAGTGGTTTGGAATGGCATGATGAAGTCCTTCGACGGACTGGAAGACCAATTCCACTGGTGTTTTCATGCCTTCCGGACGCAGCATCTCCACCATCTTACGATTGATTGATTCCACGGTGAACGGTTCGTAGAGGTCCTGTACGCAGTTACGCATTTCCTCCTTGGGCTTGGCCAGTTCCTCCTTGCAGTGCGCATAAGTGTCGACAATAAGCTGATGGCGGCCACGTTCCTTAATGAGCTCAATGGTGGCGCGAAACGCACAGAACTCCTCCAGCCGCGCCATGTCAATGCCATAATAGTCGGGATAGCGTATCTGCGGGGCACTCGAAACGAGTACGATCTTCTTCGGATGCAACCTGTCAAGGATACGGAGGATGCTTTCCTTGAGCGTCGTGCCTCGGACAATGGAATCGTCAATGATGACAAGGTTGTCCTCATGGGCATTCAGGCTCTCGTAAGTGACATCATAGACATGGCTGGCAAGGTCGTTGCGCGAGTTGTCTTCGGTGATAAAGGTGCGGAGCTTAATGTCCTTCCAAGCCACTTTCTCACTACGCACGTCATCGCGAAGGATGCTTTCAAGTTCCTCATGGCTGGGGGTATGGTCCAGGTGTTCTATTTTCTGCATCTTCTGCTCGTTCACATAGTGCTTGACTCCTTGCAACATACCATAGAAGGCTACCTCTGCTGTATTGGGAATGAAGGAGAAAACGGTATGTGCCGTATCGTATCCGACGGCCTTGAGAATGGGTTGAGTGAGCTGTTCGCCCAGCTTCTTGCGCTCCAGATAGATGTCGCGGTCGCTGCCACGGCTGAAATAGATGCGCTCAAAAGAACAAGGAGCACATTTCTTAGGTTCAATAATTTGGCGGAGCAGGCAGTCGCCATGCTTATTGACAATGAGTGCCTGCCCAGGGGCAAGTTCCTTGATGTCGTCACATTCAAGATCGAAAGTAGTCTGAAGCACCGGACGCTCACTGGCCAAAACCACTATTTCGTCGTTGCGATAGTAGAACGCCGGCCGGATACCCCAAGGATCACGCATGGAAAACAACTCGCCGCTACCCGTCAGTCCACAAACGACATAACCACCGTCAAAGTCCGTCATTGTCGTTCGAAGCACATTCTCCATCTTTACATGATCCTCGATGTAGTGGGTGATGTCCAGATTCTCCATCTCCATGGCTTTTGCTGCCGTGAAATTACGTTCGACTTCACGGTCTAAACGATGTCCCATCAGCTCCAGCATAATGTAGCTGTCACTATAAATACGCGGAGACTGTCCCTGCAACGTCAGTTTCGAGAAGATCTCCTCGATATTGGTCATATTGAAATTTCCACATAGACAGAGATTCTTGGCTCGCCAGTTGTTGCGGCGAAGGAAAGGATGCACATAGGAAAGGCCGCTCTTACCTGTCGTGGAATAACGCAGATGCCCCATATACAATTCACCGGCAAAAGGAAGATGGTCGCGTGCGAAGGCTGCATCGGACAACTGATCGGCCGAGAGGCTATTGTACTGCTTCTGGACAGTAGCAAAGATGTTGGTAATGGCATCCTTTCCTTCTGCGCGTTCACGAAACATGTACTCATTGCCGGGCTTACAAGCCAACTTCACGCAAGCCATTCCAGCTCCTTCCTGCCCACGGTTGTGCTGCTTCTCCATCATCAGATAGAGTTTGTTGAGCCCATACATCCATGTGCCGTACTTCTGTTGATAATAGTCCAATGGTTTTAGCAGACGAATCATCGCCACACCACATTCATGTTTCAACTCTTCCATCCTTCTTGCTTTTTACCTTTTGCCATCTCATACGCCCGAAGCATTTCTACTTGGGGCGTAGACACCTTATTAATATTATATAATACCTTATTATAATAAAAAGGCGGAG
>CAMHEA010000100.1 GCA_946184025.1 uncultured Prevotella sp. | reverse complement strand
TTTGCCGGAAAAACGTTCATGGATTCGTAGGCTTATGGAATGAGATGGGGGAGTGTCGTTAAAATTATCCGTGATTCGGCACATGGTAAATTTGTGAGTTTCATAATTTGTTCTTATCTTTGCACCAAATAATTAAAAACAAATAAGGAAATGAATCTCAAATTACGTTTGTCAGTTATGAACTTCCTGGAGTTTGCCGTCTGGGGAGCCTATCTTACCTGTATGGGAAACTATCTTGGGAGTGCCGGACTCGGTGCCCAGATTTCATGGTTCTATGCCATTCAGGGTATTGTTTCCATCTTTATGCCTACCATCATGGGTATCGTTGCTGATAAGTGGATTCAGCCGCAGCGCATGTTGGGGCTGTGTCATCTGGTGGCCGGACTGGCTATGTTGGGCTGTTGGTACATGGGTGCCTCTGCCGGATTTGGCAATGAACTGTCTGACAAGTCTGCTTTTATTGTCATGTATACCTTGAGTGTTGCTTTTTACATGCCTACGCTGGCACTGGCCAACACGACGGCGTTTACGATTCTGAAGACAAACGGCCTTGATACGGTGAAGGATTTTCCGCCCATTCGTGTCTTGGGTACCGTCGGCTTTATTGCAACGATGTGGTTTGTCAACTGTGCCGTATGGGAAGATGGTTCGTTCTCGTTCACGTTGGCCGAGAATGCCCATAAGTTCCAGTATACTTTCATGCAATTCTTTGTTTCCGGCGTGCTGAGCTTGTTGCTGTTTGCCTATACGCTGACCTTGCCGGAGTGCCGGTTGGAGAAGAAAGAACAGGCAGCTTCGTTGGCTGAGACCTTTGGCTTGAACGCTTTCAAGCTGTTCAAGACCAAGAAGATGGCATTGTTCTTCATTTTCTCAGCTTTGCTGGGTATGTCGTTGCAGGTGACAAATGGCTATGCCGGTCCGTTCATTACGAGTTTCAAAGGCAGTGCCGATCCTTCGGTGGCCACCTCGTTTGCTGCCAATAATGCCACGCTTCTTACTTCTATCTCGCAGATCAGTGAGGCTCTTTGCATCTTGATGATCCCGTTCTTCCTGCGCCGCTATGGCATCAAGGTGGTCATGTTGATTGCCATGTTTGCGTGGGTGTTCCGTT
Source organism: uncultured Prevotella sp. (assembly GCA_946184025.1). Taxonomy (GTDB): domain Bacteria; phylum Bacteroidota; class Bacteroidia; order Bacteroidales; family Bacteroidaceae; genus Prevotella. The sequence goes on along the minus strand of CAMHEA010000100.1, from coordinate 6,296 downwards.
TTGGATTCTTTGGTATTGGCAATCCGGCCATGCCAGGTGTCATTCTGTTCATCCTTTCGTGCATCGTCTATGGCGTGGCTTTTGACTTCTTCAATGTCTCTGGAGCTATGTTTGTAGACCAAGAGTGTGATACTTCAGTGAAAGCATCGGCTCAGGGCTTGTTCATGCTGATGACAAATGGTATTGGTGCCACTATCGGAACATTGGCCGCCGGAGAAATTGTCAACCATTTCTGTACTTGGAACGAGAGCGGATACCTTGTTGGCGACTGGCAGAGCTGTTGGTTTATCTTTTCTGGTTTTGCCTTGGTGGTCGGCGTTACTTTTGCCATGGTGTTCCATCCGGACAAAAAGAAAGGCTGAGGCGTAAAGCATGGGCAAGGTTCGGTTGTATTTTCAAGGAATGTCGGAGATTGTCGGCAGCACGGAGATGGGACTTATCGTGCTCGTCGACAATCCTGCTATGCGTCAGCTGACGATAGTATGCGACAAGCCGATGGAATATCAGATCGGGTTGAGACTGAGCAAGGCTCCGATTACGTCCAAACTGTTGCCCGAAGCCTTGTGGCAGATGCTCCAGATGACGGGCAGCCATCGTTACGAACTGATGATTAACGATGTCACAGATGGTATATACCGTGCGTTGTTGGTTAACAACGATACGCTCGACGTGGTTTCCTTGCGGGCAAGCGATGCCGTCCTACTGGCTCTTTTCAGTGGCATTCCCTTGTATGCCGACGACATACTCATGCGGAATCAAAGCGTACCTTTCACCGAAAAAGCCACAGGAATGGCCATTCCTGTGAATGCTTTGAGCATGGATATGCTGGAGAAAGCCCTGGAGAAAGCCGTCTCGGAAGAAAACTATGAGTTGGCTTCACATCTGCGAGACGAGTTGAACCGGCGAAAGAAAACAGAATAGGAAAAGGAGACAGGCTGATGAAGGAAGTAAGATATTTCTATGTGCCCGATGCCGGTAACCGGGATGAACTGCCGGAGGAGGAAGCTGCACATGCCGTTCGGGTGTTGCGACTGAAAGCGGGGGATGAGATGTTTCTGATGGATGGAACAGGTTGCTTCTACCGGGCTGTAGTTTCACTCGCATCTAATAAAAAATGTCTCTATGAAATAGCGGAAACGTTACCGCAGGAAGCATTGTGGAAAGGACATATTCATTTAGGAATAGCCCCGACGAAGGATATGGGACGGATAGAATGGATGGTTGAGAAGGCTACGGAGATTGGAGTCAATGAATTCTCGTTTCTGGATTGCCGGTTCTCTGAGCGTCGTTCCATTCGTACGCAACGCTTGGATAGGATTGTCGTTTCAGCTGTCAAGCAGAGCCGTAAGCCTTGGATGCCCCTTGTCAGTCCTCAGACAGCCTTTAAGGATTTCATTGCACAGCCCCGTAGCGGGCGGAAGTTCATTTGTCATTGTTATGAGGAGATTCCTCGGAAAGACTTCTATAATGAAATTGTACAACCCGAAGAAAATGAGGATATTATCGTTTTGGTGGGACCTGAAGGTGATTTCTCTGTCGAGGAAGTCCGACTGGCCATGCAGCAAGGCTATGAGTCCGTGACGTTGGGGGCAGCCCGCTTGCGTACGGAGACCGCAGGTTTGTATGCGGTCATGCTCTCTCAACTGGCCAGAAGGCTGGCATGAAAGAGGAGTTATAAGGCAGAGAGAAAGATGAAAATGGTAGAATGAATCATAAATTAGGAAAAGAATATAGCATGAATGGCTTTAAGAAATCTTTGGTTTATACCCTGATGGTGTTTGCAACAGTATTCCTTGTGTCGGCATGTTCGTCAGACGACTATCTGAATGCTATTCCAGAAGGAAGCACTGCGCTTATTTCAGTCGACCTTCCACGCATGGCGGAAAGCAAGAATGGCATAGATGCCAGCTTGCTCAAAGCGTTGTTCCATGTGTCTGACGCTTCGAAGTGTGGCATAGACGTTTCTTCGAAGGTCTACTTGTTTGAGTCTCCTGATGGAAACTTAGGTTTGGCGGCAAAAATCAAGGATGCCGACAACCTGAACGACCAACTGACGGAGCTGGCAAAGAAAGGAACCTGTCAGAAACCCAAAGAAAAGCGTGGCAAGTATTTTACGGTGCTGAACAAGTCGTGGCTCGTCGGCTTTGACGATGATGCACTCTTGGTCATGGGACCGGCTACAGGAAGCGTAGCGCAGGCAGAGTTGATGCGCCAGATGGGCAAGTATCTTGATGCGGAAGAAGGTATCAAGGGTACTCCGTTGTATGATTGTTTACAGGAAGTGGATTCGCCGATTGCGATGGTTGCTCAGGCTCAGGCGTTGCCAGTTCAGTATGCGGCCTTGTTTACTCTTGGAGCACCGCAAAATGCCGACCCCAGCCAAGTGTTGATAGCTGCTTCGATGACATCGGAGGCCGGATGCCTGTTGATTGATGGTACGACCTTCTCGTTTGATGCGTCAATTGACAAGGCTTTGAAGGCTTCTGCTTCCCGTTTCCATCCCGTGAAGGGACTATTCCTGAACCAGATACCCGAAGAAGCATTGTTTTCTTTGGCCATGAATGTGGACGGGACGGATTTGTTGCAGATGATGAAAGACAGCAAAGCTTTCCGTGCTTTACTCACAGGTGTAAGCCTTTCGGTCGACATGGATGAGTTTGTGAAGGCTGTCGAGGGTGACTTCATCATGGTACTTCCCGAATATTCGGGGGCATATAGCGACATGCTGTGGAATGCAGAGCTGAAAAAGCCTTTGGAAAGCATTGATATCAATCATGAACTGGGCAAGCGGCGCATGACGGACGGTGGCACTTCATTGCCGAAGCGTATTGCAGATCTGTGCAAGGGCAAGCGGATGGCCATGGTGGTCAACCTCCATGGCGTGCAGGGTGAGAAGCGTGAAGTCGTGGATGTCATTACCTCCTTGCTCAATCCTTTGTTTGGCGAGGTCAATTACATCGTATGTTCAACCCAGGCCATTCCTGTTCAGCCTTAAAGAGTATTGAGTATGGACAAGATAACATTGCACAGCGTTCTCCCGCAGGTGTTTGCCCAGTGCAGCGACTTGCATTCTGACGTGTGGAAACACGAGTTGTCGTTTGAGAAAGGGCGGCTCTATCTGATTGAAGCCGACTCAGGACAAGGTAAAAGTACATTTTGCAGCTATGTCATCGGCTATCGGAATGACTATGAAGGACAAATACTTTTCGACCATACAGATACGCGGAGCTATCGTGTCAAGGACTGGGTGGGGTTGCGTCAGAGCCATGTCAGCCACCTGTTTCAGGAACTCCGCTTGTTTCCTGAGTTGACAGCCTATGAGAATGTGGCTATCAAGAACAGCCTGACGGCCTGGAAGACGCGGCAGCAGATTGAAGAATGGTTTGCCCAGCTGGGAATTTCCGACAAGCTTTCGGCCAAAGTCGGGCGTATGTCGTTTGGCCAGCAGCAGCGTGTGGCCATGATCCGTGCCTTGGTTCAGCCGTTCGACTTCCTTCTCGTGGATGAACCCATCAGCCATCTCGACGACAGCAATTCGGAAATCATGGGGCGCATAATGATGGAAGAAGCCCGCCGGCAAGGCGCGGGAGTCATTGTGACCAGCATTGGCAAGCACATGCAGCTGCCTTATGATGCCGTCCTTCATCTGTAGTCCGTCCCATCTTAAACGTTACATCACATACCTATCATAGAAAATCATATGAATCTTGTTTGGAAACTTCTCCGTCAGCATGTCAGCATACCACAGTTCGTGGGTTTTTTCTTTGCCAATCTCTTCGGTATGTTCATCGTGCTGCTGGGCATTCAGTTCTATTGCGACGTGTTGCCCGTGTTCACGGCCGAAGACAGTTTTATGAAAGCCGACTACATCATGGTCAGCAAGCGTATCGGTACGGCCAGCACCCTGTCTGGGCGTTCCACGACGTTCTCGGCAGCGGAGCTTGCCGACATGGCAGCCCAGCCTTTCATCAGCAAGGCCGGGGCTTTCACCGGCAATGAGTTCAAGGTCTATGCACGCATGGGCGTGAACGGAACGTCCATCCTCAATTCTGAGATTTTTCTGGAAAGCATCCCCGACGACTTCATCGACATCCCTTTGGACGATTGGCACTATGCAGAAGGCAGCCATGAGGTGCCCATCATTCTGCCGCGAACCTATATCAATATGTACAATTTCGGGTTTGCACAGAGTCGCAAGCTTCCTAAGATCAGCGACGGACTGATGGGAATGATTGATTTGGAGATGAATCTTCACGGTCAGGAACGGCAGGATGACTATACCGGACGTGTCGTAGGCTTCTCCAGCCGACTGAATACCATCCTCGTGCCGCAGGCGTTCATGGACTATGCCAACGCCCGTTACGCCTCCGAAACCCATCCTGAGCCCAGCCGTCTGCTTGTGCAAGTGGCGAATCCGGCTGACGAAGGTTTCTCGAAATACATTGAAAAAAAAGGCTACGAAATGGAAGACGACCGGCTGAATGCCGAGAAGACCACCTATTTCCTGCGTCTGGTTGTCACACTGGTTATGGTTATCGGACTCATCATCTCCCTGTTGAGCTTCTATATCCTCATGCTCAGCATCTACCTGTTGGTGCAGAAAAACTCTTCGAAACTCGAAAACCTCCTGCTCATCGGCTATAGTCCAGCCCGTGTAGGGGCTCCCTATCAGTGGCTCACCATCATTCTGAATGCTGCCGTACTGTTGATAGCCCTCGTCGTGCTCTTCTTCGTGCGCCGCTACTATATGGACATGGTCTACGCGCTCTTCCCGCAGATAGAAGAGGGAACAATGCTGCCGGCATTGCTTGTCGGTCTCGGGCTCTTCCTGCTGGTTACGCTGATGAACCAGTTGGCCATCCGGCGTAAGGTCATGGCCATCTGGAAGCGAAAAGAGTAGGGGGAGGACTTGCCGTTTTCGGAAAAACATCCATCATTATAAAAACAGAAACATTATGGTAATAGATTTTGAAAACATCAAGGTGGCTCATCTCGAAGGTCTCAGAGACGGAAAAGGCCCCTACGACACTCGTAACTACAACGATGAGAAAGTAAAGATTGCCTATTCGACACTCCGTCCCGGCTCGTCGTCCGGCTACCATGTGCATGAGCAGAACTGCGAAATCATCTTTGTTATCAGCGGTACAGCCACGTTCCACTATGATGATACGGTGGAGGAAGTGCGTGCCGGACAGTGTCACTACTGCCCCATGGGACACTCACACTACATGGAAAACCTTACAGACCATGACCTGGTCTACTTTGCTGTAGTGCCCGAGCATCATTAAGTTTGGTAGCCTCGGGGCTTGGCCGAGGCTCTGCTGACATTTGACAGAAGCCTGCTTGCACCTCTGCCGAAACTTGCCTGAAAGGTAAGAAACCCTTTATTACTTGGACATATAGCCTTTATTGCTGACCAATATAGCCTTTATTGTCTGGTAAAAGAGCCTTTATTGCTTGTTGTGGGAAGGGAGTATATCATATCAAAACAGCCGTTCCAACTCATGGGACGGCTGTTTTAATGTCTAGCAGAAAAGTCCTTCAAAGGAAGGATGTCTTTTAACTTCCAGTCAGTAAAAGGCTTATTCTGTCATTTCTCCGGATACATAGAGACGTACCATTTCCGTGGTGGCATTCGAACGGACGGTAATACTCTTCTTGAAGTGACCTGTGAACTTTCCCTTTCCGTTATAGGTCACCTTGATGGTGCCTTTCTGTCCGGGAGCAATGGGCTTCTTGTCGTAAGCCGGAATGGTACATCCGCAGCTGGCTACAACCTGATTGAGCACCAGCGGAGCTTTGCCCACGTTGGTGAAGGTGAAGGTTGTTTCCTGTACTGGGTTCTTCTCGGAGAACGTACCGAAGTTGTGCTCCACCTTGTCGAACTTGATTTCTGCCTGTCCCTGAGCCTGTGCGAAAGCGAAAGTGCTCATTAGCAGGACGGCAATCAGTAACATCTTTTTCATAATCCTTCTATATTTAGTTTCTATCCGATTTCCTTTCTTCTATGATATGAGACGATTTCCGTTGCCGGAGGTTTAATCCCATATCGCCTTGCAAAGGTAAGTATATTTCTGAAAACAGCCAACGATCTGCCTGTTTTTTAAGGTTTTTCATGAAGTCTTGGTCGCAAAAGTTCTATGTATGTCCCGTGTTTCTCCTGTGGGTGCCCTTTGCTGGCGTTTCTTTCATCAGTGAATGAAGAAAAACGGCTTTTCCTTTTGCATTTCGCTTGCTTATTCGTAACTTTGCACCTCAGAATAAACACATAAATTATATAAAATATAAATGTATAG
>CAMHEA010000099.1 GCA_946184025.1 uncultured Prevotella sp. | reverse complement strand
TTTTTGAGAATTAATAATTTATTTTTTGAGAAAAAATAAATTAAAAATTCTCACGGCTGAAGCCCGTTTGGTAACAATCTGATACTCAGTGGGTTAGAGAGTTCGGCTTTCCTGCGCGTCAGGGCTTGGGGAATGCTTGTCTGGAGAGGAATCTATGTGTTGGCGGCAAGGCGTTGTTCAAAGGCATCGCGGTAGCCGTCGGTGACGTGGATGACTTCGTCGGCGATGTAGATGCAGTTGTTGCGGTCTATCTTGCGTATTTTGGAGAGGGCAACGATGTAGGAACGGTGCACGCGCAGGAATCGGTCGGCGGGCAGCAGGTCTTCTACGGCTTTCATGGTCATGTGGGTGATCTTGGGGCGGGACTCGCCTTCGAGGTAGAACATGACGTAGTCTTTCATGCCGGAGACGTAGAGGATGCGGTCGAAGTCGATGCGTTGCAGGTCGCCGTCAATGCGCAGGAAGGCGTAGGTGCCTGGTTGGCTGGCGGGTTGTGGGGAGGCGGCTTCGCGCTGTTCGCGCATTTCGCGTGCGCGCTCGGTCGCTGCAAGGAACTTGGTGTATCGGATGGGCTTGAGGAGAAAGTCGATGGCATGCACTTCATAGCTTTCGAAGGCGTATTCCTTGAACGCTGTGGTGAAGATCACGTCGGTTTGGGGCGGCAGCAGGTGTGCCAGCTCCATGCCATTGAGGTCAGGCATCTGTATGTCGAGCAACAGCAGGTCCACGGGCGATTGTCGCAGCTGGGCCAATGCTTCTATGGAGTCGGTGTAGGATGCCTTCAGGGTGAGGAAGGGTGTGCGTTGTACGAAGCCTTCGAGGAGTTTCACGGCCAGTGGCTCGTCGTCGATAATCATGCAGGTGAGTGTCATAGGGCTGGGGATTGATGGTTGGTGGCTGGTGAGGTGGTGTTGAGGACGATGCTTATCTCTATGCGGTAGATGGCGGGTAGCGTTTGCTGCTTCAGCTGGTAGGCTCCCGGGTAGATGAGTTCGAGCCGCCGGCGCAGGTTCTCCAGGCCGATGCCGCTGCCGCTATGGTCGCTCTTGCCCTTGGCATAGTTGGAGTTTTCGCAGGTGAACAGGAGCTGGGTGCTATGTTCTTTGTCCGTTTCGCTTCTTTCTTCGAGCCTGATGCGGATGAAGGAGGGCTTGGATGAGCTGGTTCCGTGCTTGAATGCGTTTTCGATGGGGGACAGGAAGAGCAGCGGTGCGATGGGGATGGCCTTGTGGTGGATGTCGAATCGGTAGTCTACGGTGGTCTGGTCGTTGCAGCGCATGCGCATCAATTCGATGTAGTTGCGCATGAAATCGAGTTCGGCGTGCAACGGAACGGTCTCCTTCTGGGTCTCGTAGAGGGCGTAGCGCAGCAGGTCGCTCAGCTGGGCGATGCTGTCCTGGGCGCGGTCGGGGTCTATCTGGGTGAGGCTGGAGATGTTATTGAGCGTGTTGAACAGGAAGTGGGGATTCAACTGGTTCTTCAGCCATGCCAGTTCGGCCTCGGTGTTGCGCTGCTGTTCGTCGCGCAGCTGCTCGCGGAGTTCCTTCAGATGCCTGCGGTGGCGTACGCCGATGGCGGCGAAGACCATTCCCACGTTCAGCAGGAAGTAGACAAAGAGGCCGGCGTAGAAGCCCAATATGGCTTCCCGGGGTATGTCGTGGTCTACTTCGGGATGGGGGAAGAAGAAACCGCAGTTGCAAATGACGATGAGCAGGGCGTTGGCGGCTATGAACTGCCAAAACCTTGCCCGTGGAGCGGGCTTCCGTTCGAGGAAGAAGGGAACGAAGAGGTAGTAGTTGACGAAGTAGATGATGACCGCGGGGCGCAACAGTTTCCACACGATGAGCAGGGTTTCCCAGCTGGCCTGGAGGTCGCGGGCGGTGAGCAAGGCCGTCAGTGCGGGCGTCAGCAGGATGCCCGCACCGATGGATGCTTGTATGCCGAAGAGGCGGATGTCCTTTTTGGTGATGTGGATCATAGGTCTGTAGAAGCTGGTAGGATGCAGGGAGGAGGACTGCGTGCAGCCCTCCCTGGTTGTTACATAGGCATACCGGAACCGCTTCCGCCGCCCATCTGGTTGTTCATCTGTTCCATGTCGCTGGTGCGTTCCAGTACGTCGCTGTCCACACGGTTGGTGTTCTGTTTGGTCTGTACCTTCGAGTTGCCGAAGTTCCAGGTGATGCTCAGCGATACGTTGGCCATCGGAACGTGTACGGAAGTGCGGCTGATGAAGTCCTTTCCGCTGCTGAAGGAGTCGAAGTGGAGCTTGCCGCCCTTGCGCAGGCCGCTCATCCCTTGCAGACCGATGGTCAGCTTGTCGTGGAAGAACGACTTGTTGATGTTGGCGGAAATCATGTTGAAGCCTGAGTTCCATCCTTGCAGCGAGTAGTTCTTCGTGCTGGCGATGGTGAACACGCCCAGCTTGAGATCCCACGGTAGGGTTTGCTGGATGCCGAACATCATGTTGGCCTGCCATCCGGCGTTGTGTGCGTCGAGTGCACGGCTCCGCAGGTCGACGTAGGAAATGCCGACGTTCATGAACAGACGTGTCTTCGGAGCCAGCATCCAGTTAGCCCAGAGGCTGGCATTGGTGTTTCGGCTGCGCACTACGTTGCCGTAGGTGGTGTGGAGCAGCTCGTCCTCGTAGAAAGAGTATTGTGAAATGCCGTTGTCGGTAATGCTCTGGCGTATGTTCAGGTTGGCCATGAACTTCGGCGTATAGAGATTGAATACCAGTCCGATGTTGTGCGACTCCTCAACGTCCAAGTCTGGATTACCGTAGGTCAATGCCGTGTTGGACGAGCGGTCTACATACGGATTCAGGTAACTGATGCCGGGGCGCGAGATGCGCAGGTTGTAGGTCAGACCGATGTTCATTGCCTGTGAGAGCTGGTAGCTGAGGCTGGCTGTCGGTACGAGGTTTCCATAGTTTTTCTTGAAGTTCTCGCCGTTGCCGAGTTCGTATTCCACGTTCTGCCAGGTGTGTTCATAGCGCAGACCGGCCTTGGTGCCTACCTTTCCGAACTTGCCTTCATACTCGGCATAGCCAGCCAGGATGTCGTCGGTGTGGGAGTAGAGCATGCTCATGGGCTCGTTGTACTGATAGCCGGTGGTCTGATTGCCGAGATAGTAGCGTGCGTCGCTGCTGTTGTCGCGTGCGGTGAACTTCACACCGGTGTTCAGCTTGTGGTTTTCGCTGCCCAGTGGCGTGGTGTAGTCGGCTTGCACGGTGTGCTCGATGGCTTTCTCCTTAGAGTGGGAGTAGCGGTCTTCAAAGGAAATGGCGTTGGCTTGCTCCTCGTTTCCAGCTCCTGTTTCCATGCTTTCGTTGATGTCGTAAGTGTTCCAGCTGTCATTCTTGGTGGGATTGAAGCCGAACTGGTAGATGAGCGAGATACTGCTGGTGCGCGAGGTGTTGAGGAACCGCTGGTAGTCGAGGGTTACGTCGAACGAGGTGTGGCGGTTTTCCGACTTCGTCCATTGTCCGTAGGAGAAGCCTTCGCCGTAGAACCCGCCGTGCATGGAGGTCGTCGGATTGCCTTCGTTCTTCATTCCGAAGCTGCGCAGGCCCAGGGCGAGTCCCATGGTGGACAGTGAGTCGAGCTCATAGCTCATGTTCAGGTTGCCCATCTGGAATGGCATGCGCGTGGTACTTTTCATTTTGTAGTCCATCACCGATGTACCCAGGTCGCTGTATTGCTCGCGCAGCATCTCCATTTCGCTTCCCTTGTTCTTGCCGTAGTTCGCCATGGCGTTGGCGGAGAAGGAGAAGCGGCCGAACTGTCCGTTGAGGAACACGCCGGCATTCTTCATCCTGTTGCCGGCACTGACGCGTACGTTGCCGTTAACGCCACTGATGGTGGCCTGCTGGCTGCCCTGTCCGGCCATGACGAGGTTCAGCACGCCGCCCGCTCCTTCGGCATCGTAGCGTGCACCGGGGTTGGTGATGACCTCGATGTTGCTCACCATGGATGCGGGCATGCTCTTCATCACCTGTGCGGGGCTGCTGTTGAACATCATGCTGGGCTTGCCGTTGACGTAAACGCGGAACGACGACGAGCCGTTGACTGTTATATTGTCCTGACCGTCCACCGTTACCATCGGCACTTTGCGTAGCATGTCGAGCACGGTGGCCGTCTTGGAGTCCACGTCGTCCTGAACGTTATATGACATCTTGTCCGTTTCCATCTTCACAAGGGGCTTCTGAGCCACGACGGTGACTCCTTCCATCAGCTGCGAGTCGTCCTGGAAGCGCAGGGTGCCCAGGTCGATGTCTGCCTTGCCGTCGCTGGTGAACGTGCGGCGTATCTCCTTGCGGCCCACGGAGTTGAACGTGACGACAAACTGGCCTCGGCCGTTCACGGTCTGGCTCACGTTGCCGTCCATGTCGCTTACGGCCATGGCTACAGGTTCCTTCATGTTGCGCGACTTGAATATGCGCACGGTGGCGTAGGGCTCGCCTTCCTGTGTCAGGGAGTCTACGAGGACGGCCTTCAACGTAGTCTGTGCCATCATGGGCATGCTGAACATCATCAGCAGGAGGCCCGTCATCAGTTTCTTTGCTTTCATATCGTTTTTGTCGTTTTGATTGTTCTTTCTTTGTTTCCGTCGTGTCAGTGTCGGAAACCTGCTGCAAAGATATAAAGAAAGGTGCTAAGCATCCAACTGTTTTTCGACGAATCCCCCGTCTGCTTTCGACGAACGGAGGTTGACCTATGGTTTGATGTTGAGCAGGCGGAGGTTGTCGAGCACCGTCTGCTGCCCCACTTGCTGCAGGTATTCGGCCGTTTCGGCAGGCAGGTCGCGTGTCACCTCCGTCTGATAGGGGCGTTGCAGGATGGTGGTGACGATGACATTGGCGGCCAGATAGCTGCCCAGTGGCGACGGGTGGAAGCAGTCGGCGGTGTAGAGCTGCAGTTCCGGACGCTCACGGCGCACCTGCTGCCATGCCATTCCTACCGGTGCGCACCACGAATGGTTCATCCATGCCATCTCGATGTAGGCTGTCTTGATGCGTTCTTGCATCAGTTCGTAGTTGTCGTCAAGCGGATAGTCGGTCTGCCGTACGTTGCCGTACTTGTGTCCCCAGGTCATATAGTAGATGACCTGTACGTTAGGCGAGTGCGCCTTGGCCATGCTGTCTATCTGATGGGCATACGGATAGATGTCGCGGGCAACGCTCTCGGTGGAGTAGGCGGGTGTGGAACTGAACTCCTGGAGCACCACATAGTCCCAGCCGCCGCGTTTTAGTGCCTTCTGTAACACGGGGTTCTGCCAGTGGCCGGACAGTTTCTCACCGCCTTTGAGCACCCGCGTCACTGCCAGCTTCAAGTCTTGGCTGGCGGCAATGTCCCTGACCGTTGCCGGCAGGTCGTTGAAGAAGGTGTAGCTGTTGCCCACCCATAACACTTGTAGGGAATCTTTCTCTGCTGCGCGGAGACTCATCGGAAGTAATAGGAGCATCATGCCGAACATCCACGCCGTTCGTTTTAGTTGTTTCATGTCTTTGGTCTATATAGGTTTTTGTCCCACAAAGGTAGTGCTTTTGGGTCGGATGACAAAGAAAATGGCTGCAAAAATGACCCGATGGGCTCTGCCCGAAAAGCCATTGAGCCTCGGCCGTTCTCCGAAAGTGCCACAGTCGCGAGAATTTTTAATTTATTAATTCTCAAAAAATAATTTATTAATTCTGAAAAAATAAATTAAAAATTCTCGCGACCGAAGCCCGTTTGCTAACAAACTGAGGCTCAGTGGGTTAGGAGGTGTAGCTTTTTGAATCTCCGGCAGGGTGAAAAAGGGGGTAAAAGAAAGCAGGGACGAATCGCGGTGGATTCGTCCCTGCTGTGCGGGTATCGTGCTTTGCCGGGGTCTACATGACTCCTATCCAGCGCAGCACGTCGTTGAGGTTGGCCACTACCATCAGCAGGATGAGCAGGATGAGGCCGACGTTCTGTGCGCGTATGAGGAAGTTCTCGCTCGGTTTGCGCTTGGTGATGATCTCATAGAGCAGGAAGAGGACGTGGCCTCCGTCGAGGATGGGTATCGGCAGGATGTTCATGAAGGCGAGGATGATGCTCAGCCAAGCCGTCATGAGCCAGAATGCGTGCCAGTCCCATGTGGGTGGGAAGAGGCTTCCGATGGCACCGAATCCTCCGAGCGACTTGGCTCCGTCGGCTGTGAAGAGGTATTTCAGGTCGCTGACGTAACCGCTGAGCTGTTGCCAGCCGTATGCGATGCCGGCCGGGATGCTCTCCAGGAAGGAGTAAGAGCGGTGAGTGATCTTGTAGAGGGCTGCATAGGGTTTGGTGTAGAAGCCCAGCTGCATCTCCGGCGTGAGGATGACGGTCTTCGTGAGGGTGTCGTTGGTGGCTGCGCGGAGGAACTGCAGGGTGGTGGTTCTTACGCGCAGGCTGTCCTTGTGGGTCTGTGCGGTGGTGAGGATGTCCTTCAGCCGTCCCACTTCGTTGGTAAATTCGTTGTAGGAGTCAACGGGTTTTCCTGCCACGGCAAGGATCTTGTCGCCTGCCTGCAGACCTGCCTTGGCTGCCGGACTGGCTGGCATGACGCTGTCGACGAGGGCGGGTGTGAAGGGTGCAAGGAACTGCGGGGTCTGCTTGAGCATGTCGAGCAGGTTGAGTTCTTCCTTGATGGGAATGGTCACCGGCTTTCCGTTGCGCAGCACGCGTACCTCCTTGGCGGTGGTGAGCTGGCGGAAAACGTCGACGTTGTAGGCTTCGAAGTCGCCTTGGTCGGTGCCTACGAGGATGTCGTGGTCTTGGAATCCGAGTGCCTTTGCCTCGTTGTTGGCTTTCATTCCGAGCGTCATGTCGGTGGTGCGGATGTAGTCGTCGCCCCAGCTGAAGAGTACCAGCATGTAGATCAACATGGCCAGGAGGAAGTTAACGAGTACGCCGCCGAGCATGATGAGCAGGCGTTGCCAGGCCGGTTTGGCCCGGAATTCCCATGGCTGTACGGGTTGCTGCATCTGTTCGGTATCGAAACTCTCGTCGATCATGCCGGCAATCTTGACGTATCCGCCGAAGGGCACCCATCCGATGCCGTAGGCGGTTTCGCTGTTCTTGGGTTTCCACTCAAAGAGATGGAACCAGGGATCGAAGAAGAGATAGAATTTCTCCACGCGTACCTTGAACAGCTTGGAGAAGAAGAAGTGTCCTCCCTCATGCAACACGACGAGCAATGAGAGTGAGAGGAGGAACTGTAAGAGTCTGATGATGAATACTTCCATGATGGGATTTTGCTATTTTGCTTGTTTGTGAATGATTACTTGATGGTTGGGCGTTTGCGGACTGCTGCCGTTCAGTGCATGAGTCCGGCGGCGATGCGACGTGCCTCGGCATCGGTCTGGAAATAGGTGTCGAGCGAGGGCGATGCGTCGAAGGTGGCTCGCTGCATGGTTTCGGCAATGATGTCGGCCATCTGGGGGAACGAGCATTGTCCGTTGCGGAAGCCGGCGTTGACGATTTCGTTGGCGGCGTTGATGATGCAGGGCATGTTTCCGCCTTTTTCGATGGATGCGAAGGCCAGCTTCAGGCAGCGGAACTTCTCCATGTCGGGTTCCAGAAACTCCAGTGCGTGGGTCTGGAAAAGGTCGAGGCGGTCGCCGTTGAGGGGCAGACGCTCGGGAAAGGAGAAGGCATACTGGATGGGCAGGCGCATGTCGGGAACGCCGAGCTGTGCCTTGACAGATCCGTCGCAGAACTGTACGGCGACAGATCGGAAGAGCACACGTCTGAACTCCAGTCACAGCACCTCATCGCGTATG
>CAMHEA010000098.1 GCA_946184025.1 uncultured Prevotella sp. | reverse complement strand
TCTTGGCCAGGTAGGGGATATAGCGGTGCATCTCGCCGTAAACCTCTATGTTCTTCACCACATCCTTTCGGTAAGCCTTGAGACCGCAGTTGAAGTCGTGCAGGTTCTTTATTCCGCTTATCCTTCTTGCCGTAGCGTTGAACAGTTTAGTGGGGAGAGTCTTCGTGATAGGGTCGTAGCGCTTCTGCTTATAGCCCGAAACGAGGTCGAAGCCGTCAACGGTGATCATGTGATAAAGCTCAGGAATCTCGTCGGGAGAGTCCTGAAGGTCGGCGTCCATAGTGATTACCACATCGCCTTGTGCCTCCTCGAAACCGCAGAAGAGGGCAGGGCTCTTGCCGTAGTTGCGGCGGAACTTGATGCCCTTCACCTCAGGGTTCTTCGACTTAAGGTCGCAGATGACGTCCCATGAATGGTCGCGCGAGCCATCGTTAACGAAAATAACCTCGTAAGAAAAGTTGTTCTCCTTCATCACACGCTCTATCCAGGCGTAGAGTTCGGGCAACGACTCTTCCTCGTTATATAAAGGTACTACAACTGAAATATCCATATTGAATGTGTAATTATCAATTCAAAAACATAAAATTCGCCTCATGCATCAGCTTTTCTTGGCGAAAAGAGCCATCGGAATGCTCAAGAGCACGCTCAGAAGCACGTTGCTCGAGAGGAACTGAATGACCACCTCTACGGGTCGCATCTCTGAGAGAACGGCTATTGTGGAGTCGATGTCCTGCTCTGAAAGACCATAGCTTACGGCCGCCTCCATCATCTCTGGCGCCTTCAGTATAGAGGCGTAGTTTTCAATGAAGTAACCGTGGTCAAGAAACTGGAAATAAACCAGTTGCACGCCAGCCAGTATCAGCGTGGCGTAGAGCAGCATCATGATGGCGTAACCCAACGCGCGGCGATAGCTCATCTTGTTTCCGAGCACCTTGCGGCGGAACTTCCTCATGCGTGAAATGCCGTAGATGGGCGACGCGAAGCCTATGATAATGGAGGCATAAGACCACGAAGGGTTCTTGAAACCAGCCACCATGCACGCGAAACTCACCGCCCACATCACGCCCACAAGCGCTCCGTCGATGCGCGAGTATGCTTTCATCTGGGCATATTCTTCCTGGGTTGCCATTGTACTCTTTTCGTTTTGTGGGGCAAAATTACTCATTTATTAATAAACCTCCAAAGAAAACGCCTATATTTTAACCTTTTTCGCCTCTCTTCCGGGCGTATATAAGGGAAATTTGAGATTGTCGTTTAACCAAAAAAAGTTAAAAGAAAAGTTTCTTGCTCGAAATATTGTGATTTCCGAAATAAAGTTATTACCTTTGCACCCGCTAAATGGGTAAGTCCTGCACGGCCAGCTCCCTTCGAATCCTCCAGGACGGGAACGTAGCAAAGGTAGTTGGTTGTAGCGGCGCGATGCAGGTAGCTTGCCCACCCGCCTCTTTAGCTCAGTTGGCCAGAGCACGTGATTTGTAATCTCGGGGTCGTTGGTTCGAATCCGACAAGAGGCTCAAAGGAAGGAAGGGAACGACGCACAAGGCTCGTTCCCTTCCTTCTTTTTATGGATTTTTCTTTGTCTTGTCGTGATTTATCTGACCACCACTTTCTTGCCGTTGTGGATGTAGATGCCCTTCCTGGTGGGGCGTTGTGAGAGCTGCTGGCCGCCGAGGGTGTATCAATGGGAGACGGCAGGAACCGCAGCGATGGTGGTGATGTCCGTCACGTCGGGGGTGCCTTCACCCCATTGGCGGCGCAGGAAGTCCGCTTTCTGGTAGAAACGGTCCTTGAACCACTGCTTGCGGTTGCTCATGGATTGGTTGTACTACATTCGTTTTCCGAAAGTGCCTTAGTCGTGAGAATTTTTAATTTATTTTCTCTCAAAAAATAAATTATTAATTCTCAAAAAATAAATTAAAAATTCTCACGACTGAAACCGCTTCGATAAGCCGTTGAGGCTCAATGGATTAGGGAATAGACCTTTCTTGCCCGAAAGCAATTTTTTCTCGCTTTATTTTTCTTGTTCGCAAGAATTTTGTACCTTTGCAAACGAAACCTTCTTTCACGGTCTTTGCCTTTGGGCATGACTTGTGTCAGTTGGGCTATTTTGGTACGTTGAAAGAGCGTATTGGATATTGTCCAGTATCGAAATCTGCAAAATTTCAATCACTTGGGACAATAGTCAATCACGCTCACGCTATGGATTATTATACCTCCATGTTAGCATGGAGGATAATATATCTCAAGGCGTGGGCTTTTGATTGTTGTTAAGTGATGGGTATTGCAGAACCTCGATACGGCGGCATTCAATAGTTCCCACGCTTTTCCTTTTTATAAACGCTTGTGTCTGGGGGCTGGCGAGCACAAAATGAATGTTATAATGATTAAACTAAACAGAATGAAGAAAGTGGGTAGGAGAAGTTTCCTACAGCTTGCCTTGTTGTCCTCGTGTGGCTTGGCTACGGCGCAGACCGTATGGGATGGGACGACAACGCCTTTTACCGTAGAAAACGGGCAGGCAGACATCTACACGGCTGAAGAACTGGCATGGTTGTCCGCCTCGGTGAAAGCTGGAAATGACTACGAGGGAGTTACCATTAACCTACGACGCAACATCCTTTTGAACGAAAATGTGGAAGCAAAGGTGGCGGCGGGCAACACGGCTGGGCTTCGTGAATGGTCACCAATCGGTCGCGGAAGTATCAACGGAGCTGCGGCCTGTCCTTTTAAAGGTACCTTTGATGGTCATGGACATGTCGTTAGTGGTGTTTATATCAACCAAACTGGGTATGGATATGCTAATTATGAAGGGCTTTTCGGGTTGCTGGAATCGGGAACTATCCGCTATATGGGTGTGGAAGATTCGTATGTATGCGGTTGTTCTCGGGTTGCAGGTCTTTGTGCTGCAAGCACAGGCACTATAGAGTATTGCTATAATAACGGGCAGGTAGACAGGGTGAGCCAAATACATGACAATTATTATCATGCGGGTATTTGTGGCTACTTGACTGGTGGAGTTGTTCAGTATTGCTACAATACGGGAAGTATAGCTGGGCAATATTCGACGGCAGGAGTTGTCAATGGATATAATAACAGTAACATTCGCTATTGCTATGGTGCAGGTCCAATATTTGCAGGAGGTGGTGCCCAATATGGTTGTTGCTATAACGGAGTTCTCTGCTTCTCCGATGGTGACATTATTACACTTCATGATCTTCCAGGTAACCAGCATACAGACATTGTAAAAACTACAACAGAGATGAAAGCTGGCAATCTGTTTGGAGATAATGGTGCGGAATGGATTTATTTGGAGAATGAATACCCGTTGCTGTGGCTATTGGTAAAAAGCAATGATGGTGGCGACGGATACTATTACACAACCTACTATCATTCGAAAGTGAACCTTTTTGTCTACGATGAAACAGCTGTGGTATATAAGGCAACAGGCAAAACGAGTGATGGCCTGTTGCTGAAGACTATCCCAGGCAATGTTATTCCTAAAGGCAATGCCGTTGTTATCCGGTCGAAGTATCCCGATGTGATGTTGATTGCGTCAGACCAAGAGGCTGACTTTGCAGAAAACGTGCTGGAAGGTATTGATGAACCTAAGTCTAAAGCCGAGGTGGGAGATGTCTATACCTTGGCTAAAGAAAATGGTGTTATTGGTTTTTATAAATATAAAGGTACCACGCTTGGAGGACACAAGGCTTATATCCCTTTTACGGCTTTTGGCAGTGAGGAGGCTCTTTCACTTCCGTTTTACATAGAAGATGACATGAATCCCTCATCATCAGAGGATGGCATGACGGAAGAAGGTGCTGTTCCAACGGAAATTGACAGGCAAGAACGGATGATTTCAAGCACGAATAACATCTTCTATACCATGCAAGGTGTGAAAATTCAGAGACCAACACAAAAAGGAATTTACATTAAAAACGGGAAGAAAGTATGTCTACGATGAAAGATTTATATTGGAAGCCAGAAACAGAGATAATAAAAGTGGAGTCTCAGCAAAGTTTCATGGCAGATTCGGAAACGATACCTATTGATGAGGATATTGAGACGGAAACACAATGGGCCAAAGAAGATAATGAAGAATGGCCGCATTTCAGTATCTGGGAGGATTAAAGAATCATACAAAGAGCCGCACCGGACTTTTCCGATGCGGCTGTTTGCTTATCCCCTGTGACAATTTAGAGGGAGCCAGGCTACCCGATGTCAACGACGGTGATGCCGGCACCGCCGAACTGCACATGCTCGTCGCGCACGTTGGTGACGTTGGGAATGGTGTGGAGATACTGGCGGATGAGTTGCCGGAGGATGCCATTGCCTTTGCCGTGGAGGATGCGTACGCGGCTTGCGCCGATGAGAATGGCATCGTCAATGAAGTATTGCACCTGGTTCAGGGCTTCGTCGCCCCGCATACCCCGTATGTCAATGTCCTGGTGGAAGTCTTTGCGACGGTCGTCAATGGTTTCACGCGTCATGCGCGAGACAGAAGAGACTTTTGTTTCGACGGAGGGCGTCGGTGCGTCGGCGTGTTCCAGCCGGTCTATGCGCAATTTGGTGCGCATGCCGCCAAAGAGGGCAACGGCCGTCTTGCCAGAGATGCTTTCGAGGGTGCCCACGGAAGTCTGTCCCTTGATGCGCACGGTGTCGCCGGGTTGCAGGGGAATGCCTTCTTTCTGCTTCTGCTGGGCGTTCTTGAGGGCATCGGCGGCTTGTTGCTGGCGTTCGGCTTTCTCTTGTCTGCGCTTGGCGTGGCGTTCCTTGCGTGCTTCCAGCTGCTGGAGTTTCTTGGCAAAGGCTTCGTCGCTCATCACACCGCTGTCGACGGTGGCTACTTCCTGTTCGAAATCCTTGAGTTCTTTACGGATGCGCTTGCTCTCTTCCTTCTCAGCCTGTGCTTCCCGGATTTCGCGGATGGTGTTCTCGATGCGTTTGTTCGTCTCGCGTAGCAGTTCTTCGGCCTGTTCCTTGGCTCGTCGGAGAATTTCCCGTCGCTGGGTCTCGATGTCGGAAAGGCTTGTCTCATAGCGGTTGATGGTGCGTTCAATGTCTTTCTCGCGCTGGTGGATGTTCTGTCGTTTGTTCTCCCAGTAGCGTTTGTCGCGTACGATGTCTTGCAGGTACTTGTCGCTTTGGATGTATTCAGAGCCGACGATGTCGGAGGCATCGCGGATGACCTCTTCGGGGAGACCTGTCTTGCGGGCAATCTCGATGGCAAAGGAACTGCCCGGCCGTCCGATGGCCAACTGGAAGAGGGCGCGCATCTCGTGGCGGTCGTAGAGCATGGCTCCGTTGACTACGCCTTCGTGGTCTTCGGCAAAGTGTTTCAGGTTCTGATAGTGAGTGGTGATGATGCCCCAGCTCTTGTTCTTGCAGAACTGGCGGAGCACGCTTTCGGCAATGGCACCGCCAATCTGGGGCTCGGTGCCGGTGCCGAACTCGTCGATGAGCAGCAGCGTACGATGGTCTCCACTCTTGATCATGTTCTTCATGTTGAGCAGATGGGAGGAATAGGTGGACAGGTCGTTCTCTATGCTCTGCTCGTCTCCGATGTCGAGCATGATGTTTTGGAAGATGCCAGTGGTAGAATGGTCGCCCACGGGGATGCTCAGCCCGCATTGGAGCATGTATTGAAGCAGACCGACAGTCTTCAGACAGACAGATTTTCCGCCGGCATTGGGGCCGGAGATGATGAGGATGCGCTGGCTTTGGGTCAGTGTGATGTCGAGTGGTACGACTTTCTTGCCTTGTTTGGCCAATGACAGTTGCAACAGGGGGTGCGTGGCTTGTGTCCAATCCATGTGTGGCCGAGGTGTTACCGTTGGTTCTGTTGCTTTGATCAGCTTGGCCAGCTCTGTCTTTGCATGGATAAAGTCGATCTGTGCCAATAGTGTGTAGGAGTCGATGATGTCGTGCGTGTGGGGGCGTATGGATGCGGCCACGTCCTTGAGGATGCGGATGACCTCCTTGCGCTCTTCACCTTCCAACTCGCGGATTCTGTTGTTTGCCTCGACGACCTCCGCCGGTTCCACGAAGACCGTCTTGCCCGTTGCCGACTCGTCGTGGACGATGCCTTTGATGCGGCGTTTCATCCCCGGAGCAATGGGGATAACCAGTCGTCCGTCGCGTAGGGTGGGTGTTACGTCTTTCTCCACAACGCCTTCGCTCTGTGCGCTCTTTAATATATTATATAAGGTACGCGTGATGCTGCCCTGCATCTTTGACAGCTCGCGACGGATTTGCGCCAATTCAGCTGAGGCCGTATCCTTTACGTTCCCGAATTTGTCGAGAATGCCGTCGATGCGCCGTACCAGCTGCGGATAGGTCACAATGTTGGTCGTCAGCTGATGAAGGGCAGGGTAGGGGTACGTCTCTTTGCGGTCTTGATGGTCTGTTTCCGTATCTGTAGCATCGTCTTCATTGTCGGTTTCTTCTTCCGTCTGGTTGAGGTAGGCAACGATGGCGATGATGGTTTCTAGTGAACGCTTCAGGTCGAAAAGTTCGTTTTCCTCCATGTAGGTCCCTTCCAGACGAATGCGGGCAACGCTTTCCCGTACGTCGAAGAAATATTGCATCGGGAAGTCGTCGTTCTCCGCTTGTAGCCGACGAAACTCCCGTGTCTGTTCCAGCCATACCTGAATGCGGTCAGCCTGGGTGCAGAAAGCCATTTCTTCTACCATTCCCTTGCCAAGTCCAGACAGGCAGCGTTCTTTCAACAACTGGCGGATGTCGTTGAAGCCAATCTTGTTTTCAAAGTTACTCGGATAAATCATGCTGCAAAAGTACAAAAAAGTCTACGAAAATTTGCAAAAACCAAAAAAAGACCTTACCTTTGCACCGCTTTTTCAAAGAAGCCGTTCACTCGAACGTATGGAGAGATGGTAGAGTGGTCGATTACAACGGTCTTGAAAACCGTCGTGCTGAGAGGCACCGGGGGTTCGAATCCCTCTCTCTCCGCAAAAAGAGCAATCCGCAAGGGTTGCTCTTTTGCGTTTGAGAAGAGTGGATGAGAACCCTCAGGGTTCGTAATCGACGAAGTCGCTTGCCAGAGCAAGAATCCCTCTCTCTCCGCAACCCATCAAAAGAAAAGTCGCTAATCCACAAAGGGTTAGCGACTTTTTTTAGTCTATGTTTCCCAACTTTTCGTTTTTTTGTAGGAACTCTTCAATACTTTTCTCTTGTTGGAAAAAATAAAAGAGGGCGCATCACTTTTGGTGCGCCCTCTTCCTTATTGTATATGATAAGTGATTACTCCTCTTCCCAAACACTTCTCACATGGGGTGAGGTATAGCCCACTTCGTCGTCGAGAGAAATCTCTTTGGACAATTGGTTCCCGTTACCGATGCTTTGGTGAATGAAGCCATTCTCCAAGATTTCCTCTGCATCGAGGCTTAACATCTTAAGTGCTGGCTTAATATATGTTTTCATATCCTTGTCTGTTTTAAAAGTTATTGTACCCGTTTACTTATTTCACAACCACCTTCTTTCCTCCAACGATGTAGATGCCCTTAGGCATGTTAGAGGACTTGTTGACTTGAACACCTGTAACGGTATATACGTCTTGGCTGTTGTTCTCGACTGTCTTTATGCTGCTGATGCCCGTGGTGTCGAACCAGACACGCTTGGCACCGGCTGCCTGTTCTGTAGTCAGCGCGAGATAAGCCTTGTGGGCGCCATTGGTGAACGCAGCACCGCCGTCAGCTCCATAGTAGAATCCTACAGAAGCAGGGTCGTTCTTTTCGTTGAGCGAGAGCATGAGATAGATGTCGCCACCCGTGGTCTCTTCTTCCTCGTCGCTACCGCGGAGCATGT
>CAMHEA010000097.1 GCA_946184025.1 uncultured Prevotella sp. | reverse complement strand
ACGGAACCTACAGCGGCACCTGCACCAACGGTCAGTCAATCACACCGGGAATGTCAAAATTCTCACAGCTGAGGTGCATTTGGTAACTGATTGAAGCTCAGTGCGTTAGCGGAGTGGCTTTTGCGGGGTAATCGCGACTCCATAAGGACAAGTGGATTCTTCTCATGCAAGCTCTTCTTCGATAATGCTTGCCTCCATTAAATTTCTGGGCTGTGGCTTGGGGGAATTCGGGTATGGAAAAAATCTGCAAGATCTACGGAATCTGCTGGAAAAGATGAAAGGCATACGGATTTCGTAGGTTGAGCAGATGAACCTTGTAAAAGGTTTCTACTAAGTTGCGGAACCGTTGGAAAAAGAGCGTAGGAAGCGGAAAACAAAAAAGGCAGCCTCTCGCGAGAACTGCCCAAATGAAAGGAGGAGTGGTACCACCAGGAATCGAACCGGGGACACACGGATTTTCAGTCCGTTGCTCTACCAACTGAGCTATGGCACCTTGTTTCCTTGTTTGCGGGTGCAAAGGTACGAAAAAGATTTGGAATGGAAAAGGAATAGCGGCGCAAAACGTATCTTATTAAGGTTTATTAACAAGTCGACCGCGCCACTATGCTGTCTTCAGGCGTTTCCTTCGCTTTCGCGAAGAGGATTCCAGCCTTGTGCCTTCAGTTCAAATTCATTGCCGTCGCGGGTGATGAGTGCACAGCCCAGTGACTCGTTGGTGATGTGGCCGATGAGCTTTACGCCTTCCATGGCGGCGATTTTCTCATGGTCTCCGATGGGGACGGTGAAGAGCAGTTCGTAGTCTTCGCCACCGTTGAGGGCTGCTGTGGTGAGGTTTATGTTGAATTCCTCGCACAAGACGGCTGTCTGGTAGTCGATGGGAATGTTTTTCTCATAGATGCGGCAGCCACAATGGCTCTGCTTGCAGATGTGCATCAGTTCGCTGCTCAGTCCGTCGCTGATGTCCATCATGGCCGTGGGACGGATGTTTTGCTCTCTGAGCTGGCGGATGATGTCGCCGCGGGCTTCTGGTTTGAGCTGGCGGTCGAGGAGATATTCCTTGCCGGCAAAGTCGGGCTGGAAGTTCCGCAGTTCGTCCAGGGCGCGCTGGTCGCCTTTTTTCTGGGCTTCGTCTACTTGTTGGTAGTAGACGGTCTTCTCGCGCTCCAGCAGTTGCAGTCCCATGTAGGCGGCTCCCAGGTCGCCGGTGACGCAGACGAGGTCGGTTTCCCGTGCTCCGTTGCGATAGACGATGTCTTCCTTGCGGGCTTCTCCGATGCAGGTGATGCTGATGGCGAGCCCGGTGTAGGAGGAGGTGGTGTCGCCTCCGACGATGTCTACGTTCCACTTCTCGCAGGCCAGCTGCAGTCCTTTGTAGAACGCTTCCATGTCTTCTACCGTAAAGCGTTTGCTCAGGGCCAGCGAGACGATGAGCTGCCGTGGCTGTCCGTTCATGGCGAAGATGTCGCTGAGGTTGACCATGGCGGCTTTGTAGCCCAGGTGCTGCAGGTCGATGTAGGTGAGGTCGAAGTGTACGCCTTCCATGAGCATGTCGGTGGTTACGAGCACTTCGCTTTGTGGATAGGAGAGTACGGCGCAGTCGTCGCCTACGCCGTACTTGGTGGATGGATTTTTTGTCTGGAGGTCTCGGGTCAGTCTGTCTATGAGTCCGAACTCTCCCAGTTTGGAAATCGCTGTCATGGTTCTGTTGTTGTTTGCTTGTGATTATGAGCGGCGTATCATCTCGCGCATGATTTCTGTCATCAGCGGCTGGGCACTGTTGGCGGCCACTTGCACCTCCTCATGGCTGACGGCGACGGGTACGTCGAAGCCGCCCAGGTCGGTGATGATGCTAATGCCGAAGGTCTTGATGCCGCAGTGGTGGGCAACGATGACTTCGGGAACGGTGCTCATGCCGACGGCATCGCCACCTAACAGGCGATACATACGGTATTCGGCCGGGGTCTCGAAGGTGGGTCCTTGTACGGCAACGTATACGCCGTGCTGGACGCTGATGCCTTTTTCTTTGGCAATCGTATCGGCCTGAGCCACGAGTTGGTGGTCGTAGGCTTCGTGCATGTCGGGAAAACGGGGGCCTGTGGGGAAATTCGGGCCGTGCAGGGGATGTTCCGGCTGCAAATTGATGTGGTCGGTGATGATCATCAGGTCGCCGATCTTGAACGATGGGTTCATGCCGCCGGCGGCATTGCTGACGAAGAGGGTCTGGATGCCCAGCTCGTACATCACGCGGATGGGGAAGGTTACTTCCTGCATGGAGTATCCCTCATAGTAGTGAAAGCGTCCCTGCATGGCCAGGATGTCCTTTCCGCCGAGTTTTCCGAAGATAATCTTGCCGGAATGTCCTTCCACTGTAGATACGGGGAAGTTCGGTATGTCCGTATAGGGAAACTCGTAGCTGTCAGTAATTTCGGAAGCTAATTGTCCGAGGCCTGTCCCCAGGATGATCGCTGTTTTTGGGTTTGTGGTCATCCTTTCCTTTAACCAGGATGCTGTCTCTTGAATTCTTGTGTACATAGCTTATGATTTTTTCGTTAAACTTGTCTTCCTGATCAAGCATGAAGCGTATTTTGATCGGAAGCGTAAAAAGGTTCTGTCTTACGTCTTCGCTCAGCCCGTCGAGGTCTTGCAGCCTTACCGCATCTTTTTCCGTGGTGACGATGACTTTGGGAGCCGGCATGGCGGCATAGGTGTCGTTGATTCGTCTGATGTCTGACTTCCGGAATCGGTGGTGGTCGGGATAGGCGAGCGAGGTGATGCTCTTACTGAAGGGTTGCAAGTCCATCTCCATCTGCTTGGGGGATGCGATTCCTGTCAGTAACAGCACATGTTGCTCCTTCAGTTCTTCAACAGGCATGCTCTTGTCGCCGAAGAGTTGCTGGAGGTTGCCGTATTCCAAGGTCGTGAAATAGAGATCTTGGTAGGGGTAGAGGTTCAAGGCTTTCGTCAAGACACGATAGTCGATGGCTTTCAAGTCTTTCGGACACTTGCTGATGATGACGATGTCGGCGCGCGACTTGCCTTCCTTGGGTTCTCTCAGACGACCAGCCGGCAGCAGCTCGTCGTAGATGATGAGCCGATGGTAGTCGATGAGCAGGATGTTGATGCTCGGTTTGACATACCGGTGTTGGAAGGCGTCGTCCAGGATGATGACATCCGTGTCCTTGGTGGCACTGTCCTGCGTCAGTTGCTCGATGCCGTGGCACCGTTTCTTGTCTACGGCGACATAGGCATCGGGAAACTTCTGCTTCATCTGGAAGGGCTCGTCGCCAATCTGATCCATGGGAGTCGCCTCGTCGGCCAGGACATAGCCGCGGCTCTTGCGCTTGTAGCCGCGGCTCAGTATGGCTACCTTCACTTTGTCGTGCAGGAGTCTGACGAGGTATTCCACATGTGGTGTCTTGCCGGCACCACCCACCGTGATGTTGCCTACGGATATGACAGGCGTGTCGAAGCTGCGGCTCTTCAGGATACCCAGCTCAAAGCATTGGTTCCTGATGCCTACGGCCACGCCGTAGAACCAGCTTAGCGGCATCAGCCATTTATTGATTTTGATGAAATCACCTTCCATATCCTGTTGGGTTTATCTCTACTTAATTATTATATAATAAGGTACGCGAGCTTGGATGGCACTCTGCTGATTGATGTTCTTTATAAGCATGAAGGGCTCGTAGTAGTCGCCCAAGGTCAGCCGGAGCTGTTCATCGAGGTAGTTCTTGGGCTGGATTTCATTGAACAACTGCTCCGTCCAGTCTGCCGGAGCCGGATAGGAGGCTGTATGGTATTCCTCGACCTTGGCCAGTGCGGCTGCCTTGGCCACGGCTTCATCAAGTCCGCCGAGTTGGTCTACCAGTTTGACCTTCAAGGCATCCTGTCCCAGCCAGACGTGTCCCTGTGCGATGGCCTCTACCTGGTCTGTGGTGAGCCTGCGGCCGTCGGCCACACGCTTGCGGAAGAGGTTGTAGCCACGGTCAATGTAGGCTTCGAGGAAGCTCATCTCTTCTTCGTTGAACGGACGTGCCTGAGTTCCGAAAGCACTGTTCTTGTTGGTCTTCGCTTCGTCGAACTTCACGCCGAGTTTCTGGGTGAGCAGTCCGCTCATGTCGGGGAACATGCCGAAGATGCCGATGCTGCCCGTGAGGGTTGTCGGCTCAGCCACGATCCAGTTGGCCGGAGCACTGATGTAGTAGCCGCCCGAGGCTGCCATGCCACCCATGGATACGACAACGGGTTTCTTCTTCTTCAGTTCCATCATCTGATGCCAGATCTGTTCCGAGGCATAAGCACTTCCGCCACCGGAGTTGACACGCAGCACGACGGCTTTGATGTCGTCGTCTTCCATCAGTTCTTCCAAATCCCTGCACACCTCCTGTGCGTCGATGACGTGTTCTCTGTTGAGCAGTCCGCCGGCAGCACCGTCTACAATGTTTCCGTAGGCATAGTAAACGGCGATTGCATCGCCTTTCTTTTTCTTGCCTTTGACGTTTGCCATGTCACCGATGCTCAGTTGGTTGATGGTCTCGTCAGCGTCAATATTCAGCATTTTCTTCACGGCGGCCTTTACTTGGTCGGTGTAGAGCAGTCCGTCAATAAGGCGGTTCTTGGCCAGTTCCTGCGGGTCGGCAAACATAACCAGGTTGTCTGCCAGTTCATTCAACTTCTCGACGCTGATCTTTCTGCTGTCAGATACGTCACGGGTGACATTTTCCCAGATACCGTCAATATATGCCTGTGTCTGCTCACGGTCTGCATCGCTCATCTTGTCGGTCGTGAATTGCTCCACGGCACTCTTGTAAGCACCTACTTTGGCTACCTGCATCTTCACGCCAAACTTCTCCATCAGGTCTTTCAGATAGACTTTCTGGGCAGCAAGGCCGTGCCAGTCGAGCATTCCCTGTGGGTTCAGCCACACCTTGTCGGCCACAGAGGCCAGATAATAGGTGCCCTGAGAATAGGTGTCAGCGTAAGAAACAATCCACTTTCCGCTCTTCTTGAAGTCTACAAGTGCCTTGCGGATAGCTTGTAAAGAGGCGTAGGAGTCGGGAGCGAATAGTCCGGCTTCGATATAGATGCCTTTGATTTTATCGTTTTCCTTGGCTTTTTGAATGGCTTTCAAAATGTCGTCGAGCCCATATTGTTCCTTTGTCTGTCCGCTGAGCGTACCCATCAAGTCGATTTCGGCACGTTCCTGAAGCGTTCCGGAAAGGTTCATCACCATGACAGAATTGTCTTTGACACTCTTTGTCTGTTCTCCCGAAGCCACCATGCCAATGAGACTCATCATGCCGAAAAGCATCAATACTCCCAGAAACAGGAAGATTCCGAGGACGGTGGCAAATACATACTTGATAAATTCTTTCATCTTGTTATTTTGTTATAGGCTGTTGTCAGCAGAAAAGACCTTTTTCGAAAAGGCCGATATTCTTTGCAAATATACGAATTATTTTCGGAATACAAGGTGATGAAGCTAAAAAACTGTGATAAAAATGGATAGATGGCTGTTATCCTGCCGATTTTGACGGTTTGGAACAGGCTTGGCAAACAAATCTGAAATTCTGTCAGAACGTCACTGACAACTTCTTCTTTTACCAGTTTGGCACGGTTTTCGCAGAAAGTCGGTCAGATGAACTTAAAATTTTAAAAGAACAGCGTTATGAATATCAAACCATTATCAGACCGTGTGCTTGTAGTTCCTGCACCGGCAGAAGAGAAAGTAGGTGGTATCATCATTCCTGATACAGCCAAGGAAAAACCATTGCGTGGCAAAGTAGTTGCTGTGGGCAACGGAACCAAGGATGAAGAAATGGTTCTCAAAGCTGGCGACGAGGTCCTCTACGGCAAATATGCTGGTACGGAGATCGAGCTCGACGGCGAGAAATATCTCATCATGCGCCAGAGCGACGTTCTGGCTGTCATCGGATAGTGTTTATCAATAATAAAAGACTTAAAAAGATAAGGAACAAAAATTATGGCAAAAGATATTAAGTATAATGTAGATGCCCGCGACCTTCTGAAGAAAGGTGTGGATCAGTTGGCTAATGCCGTGAAGGTTACGCTCGGTCCGAAGGGCCGCAACGTTGTGATCGAGAAGAAATTCGGTGCCCCGCAGATTACCAAGGATGGTGTGACCGTGGCCAAGGAAGTGGAACTCGAGGACAAATTTGAGAACACGGGTGCTCAGCTCGTCAAGAGTGTGGCTTCCAAGACGGGCGACGATGCCGGTGATGGTACCACGACGGCAACCATTCTGACGCAGGCCATCGTAACGGAAGGACTGAAGAATGTTACTGCCGGAGCCAATCCCATGGATCTCAAGCGTGGTATCGACAAGGCCGTGAAGGCTGTCGTAGACTTCATTCAGAACTCTTCTGAGCAAGTCGGAGACAATTACGACAAGATTGAACAGGTTGCCACGGTGTCAGCCAACAATGATGCTGAGATCGGTAAGCTGCTGGCCGATGCCATGCGCAAGGTTTCGAAGGATGGAGTCATCACGATCGAGGAAAGCAAGAGCCGCGACACCAGCATCGGAGTCGTAGAAGGCATGCAGTTCGACCGCGGATACCTGTCAGCTTACTTCGTTACCGATGCCGACAAGCTGGAGTGCGTCATGGAGAATCCTTATATACTCATCTACGACAAGAAAATCTCCAACATCAAAGACTTCCTGCCCATCCTGCAACCCGCAGCTGAGAGCGGACGACCGCTTCTCGTCATTGCAGAAGATGTCGATTCGGAGGCTCTGACGACGTTGGTTGTCAACCGTTTGCGTGCAGGCTTGAAGATCTGTGCCGTAAAGGCACCTGGATTCGGCGACCGTCGCAAGGCAATGCTTGAAGATATTGCCGTGCTGACAGGTGGTGTGGTCATCAGCGAGGAAAAGGGACTCTCTCTCGACAAGGCAACGCTCGACATGCTGGGCACCTGCGACAAGGTAACGGTCAGCAAGGACAATACGACTATCGTCAATGGCGCAGGCCAGAAGGATGCCATCGCCGACCGCGTGGCTCAGATCAAGAAGGAAATCGAGAACACAACCAGTTCCTACGACAAAGAGAAGCTGCAAGAACGCCTTGCCAAACTCGCCGGTGGAGTTGCCGTTCTCTACGTCGGTGCCAACAGTGAGGTGGAGATGAAGGAGAAGAAGGATCGCGTCGACGATGCCCTTTGTGCCACCCGCGCCGCCATCGAGGAAGGTGTAGTGGCCGGTGGCGGTACCACCTACATCCGTGCGCTCAAGGCACTGGAAGGACTGAAGGGTGACAATGCCGACGAGCAGACCGGCATCAACATCGTAGAGCGTGCCATCGAGGAGCCGCTGCGACAGATTGTCACCAATGCCGGTGGCGAAGGAGCCGTTGTCGTACAGAAGGTACGCGAAGGTCAGGGCGACTTCGGTTACAATGCACGAACGGGTGTATACGAAGATCTGCGCAAGGCAGGTATCGTTGATCCGGCCAAGGTGGCTCGCGTTGCACTGGAGAATGCTGCCAGCATTGCCGGCATGTTCCTCACGACGGAGTGCCTCATCGTCGATAAGCCAGAGAAGGAGCCTGCCATGCCAATGGGAGGCGCACCAGGAATGGGCGGCATGATGTAATTTTATGAGAAAATGATACAAAAAAGAGGGGCAGGCTTACGGTTTGCTTCTCTTTTTGCGTTAATTTTTCCGGACTGAAATGTTTTTTGCTGAAAAACATTTGGAGGTTTATTGAAAAACGTTTACCTTTGCAACTGATAAAAAAAGAAAACAGTGTGAACTGTGAAATATTTTTTGATTTGTTTTAGTAGATTAGTTTTTAAGTAGTTTGTTTTTGAAATTCGGATGTCGTGAGACATCCG
>CAMHEA010000096.1 GCA_946184025.1 uncultured Prevotella sp. | reverse complement strand
TCAGCACTGAAGTTCAGGAGATAAGTCGCTGAGGCTCAGTGGGTTAATGAGGAGGGCTGATTCGGATGGAATCGAAGGTGTGTGGGGGCTGGAAACTATCTCACGGGATAGTCATAGCGACGGTGGTTATAGAAGGGAGTGTGCTGTTCCGGCATGCGGTCAATCTCTACTTGTATTTCCAGCGTGTTGTGGTTGCCCCATTCGTAGCGTACACCGCCGCCGATGCGGTCCATCATGCGACTGTTGTAGCCGTAGTAGGGGGCATAGCCGAAGCCCAGAGGCTGGGCAAATCCGTACCCATAGCCGCCCCAGTAAGGATGGTAGATTCCCAGCTGGGCGTAGTTGTTGCTGGTGAAGGCTTTCTGCACGAAAGCGTAGGCACTCCAATGTTCGTTGAAACGGTAGCCGAGAAGGGCTGTGATGCCTGCCGAGGTGTAGTTGTCGCCGCCCCAAGTGAGGTTGTTGAAGTATCCGCCGATGGCGAGGGTGGCTTTGGGCGACAGGTTGGTGACGTATTGCAGGGCGATGTCTTGGGTGAATCCTGCTCCGTGATGGCTTCCGCCGCCGAAGTTGGCAAAGACGGAGGTGCTGAAGTTTACGTTCAGTCCTTTGTGGAGTCGCCATTCGGGAGGAAGGAAAGTGTAGGGTGCTGGATATAGGGTGTAGGGTGTGGAGGTGACGACCTGTCCGTTTTCGTCTATTACGGGCAGGTTGCTGTCAATCTGCTGCTGTTCCGTCCTTGCCTGTGCCAGCATGCGGGCATATTCCTTCTCGGCCTCGGTGGCTTCGCGGGGAGCACGCATATAGGACGACTCTATCGGTTCCATGTAGATAGTGTCGGACATTTCTGCGGTGTCCTGTGCGCTGAGTGCGGTACAGGACAGCAAGGCTGCTAGGATGGCTGTCAGTTGTTTCATATAGATATGACATGCAAGAATCTGCTGCAAAGATATGAAAAAAGCCCAATGGCGTATCTATTGCCATTGGACTTTTTTTATTTTTTAACCGTGTATGGATGTTTTTAAACTTTGTCGCGCCATGTTTACTATCTTGCGCCTCTCCGTGTGCAAGGCCTTACATCCCGTTTCCCAGTATTGGCGGATCGGTGGTGAACTTGAACACAAGCTTTGTGTGTGTGGCGGAGGCTTGTGGGGCAAACCCAATGCCGTTGAGGTTGGTGTAGGAGTACAGGCGCAGGGCTGGGGCTGTGGTGTAGACCGTCATGGCGCGTCCGCTCTGTGTGTCGTAGATGATGACTGCCGGTTTGCGGCTGTTGCCAGGGTGCATCAGTTGGAAGGTGCGGGCAAAGCCGTCGTTGAGCTTTTCTACCTTCTTGTTCAGGTCTTTGGCATAGGCACTCAGCTGCCGGGCTTTCTTGTAGTGCTTGCAGTCGACCCACAGGTGTTGTGCAAGAATGTTGCGCGAAGGTTCTCCTGCGATGTTGAACATGATGTTGCCTACGGAGGAGTTCTGTCCTTTGTTCAGGATGTCCACGTCCAGTGCATTCTGATCCGTGAGTGTATAGGTGATGGTTACGTCCTGATTCTGTAAGGTGATACGGTTGTTGTCGTGGCTTTCCACCTCCAGCATCTTTTTCTGGGCATTGGCATCATGGTCGTAGATTACGTTTTCCATGCGTCCGTTCCAGTTGGGAGCTGTCAGCGATACGACTCGTCCGTTCATGTTGCTGATCCAGGCTTCCATGCCGTTGGCGTTGGAAAGGCGGAAAAGCAACGTTTCTTGTGCCCGTGCCGTTGTTGTCAGCAGCATGACAAGAGCCGTGATGATGAAGCGAGTTCGATTCATGAGCATTTGCTATTTTGTTTCGTCTACAAAGTTATTTGTTTTTTTCAAAAGCAGCAAGTGTTCTACCGAATATTTTTCAGGTTCCCTATGCTTTCTCATCGGCATCGCGCAGGCATCTGCCTTCGAAGCGTTCGATGTCGTTCACCCATAGTTCAGGGAGGAGTATGGACTGGTGTTGGGCTAAGTCGAAGAGTACCATCACCGAAGTACAGTGGCACTTGACTTCCTTTGTGTCGGTGTCGATGACATCTTGCTCCAACTGAAAACTCTTGTGCCCGATATGGCTGATGCGGGTACGGGCGGCAATATGGCTACCGGCCTTGATTTCTGATTGGAACTCGGCCTCGATATGCACGACGACGATAGCCGTCTGCTCCCAATCCACGCCTTCGCACACTTTGGCGAAGTAGTCTGTCTTGGCGGTATCATAGAATTGAAAATACACGGAGTTGTTCACATGCCCGAATTTGTCTACGTCGTTGAACCTGATCTGCAACGGCAGGATGTGGTGAAATTCTGTTTCCATTTTCTTCTTTCTTGTATTGATAAATCCTGAATGCCGTGCAAAGATACGAAAAAAATCGGTTAAGCGAGCAAGGAAACGAATGGATTCGTTCGCTCGGGCGTAATATTTTCTGCATTAAGTGGGCGAAGAGCAAAGAAAAAGATAGGATTTCTTTTGTTTTGCGCTCGCTTAATCGTACCTTTGCTTCGTCATTCTCAGCGAAGGTACTCATGCTCGGCAAAGAAAAAAGATAGGATTTCTTTTGTTTTGCGCTCGCTTAATCGTACCTTTGCAGGCAAAAGGAAAAGGTATTATGAATTTGTTGAAAGCATTGTTCGGCGGTAAGACGGAAACGCCGGAGGAGAAAGCCAGGGAAGAGGAGGCACGCAACTTCGATGTGCTGAAGTATGATGGTGTGCGTGCCATGCGTAGTGGACAGACAGACTATGCTGTCAAATGCTTCACCCATGCGTTAGCGATGCAGGACGACATGGAGATCCGTGACTATCTTTCACAAGTGTATATCTATCAGAACCGTCTGGAGGAGGCCATGGACGAGTTGCAGCACATGACGGAAGCACAACCGGAGAATGTGCAGGTATTGGTGCGTATGGCGAATGTGGCTTATATGCAGGAGGACTACGATGCTATGGCCACGGCGTGTGAACGTGCGTTGGAGGTTGATGGCAGTCATGCGGAGACGGTCTATCTCTATGCGCGGGCTGCCAAGGGAAAAGGCCATCTGGTGGAGGCCGTTGCCCGGTTGACGCAAGCCATTGCACTCGATGAAACCTATGGTGATGCCTACCTGTTCCGCGGCGAAACGCTCCTGTCTATGGGCGACACCGATGGGGCCGATGCTGATGCACGGTGGTTGTTGGAGCATGCAACCGATCACGAAGAGGTGCTTTTGCTGAAAGCCCGGATAGAAAACAGAAAGGGCAACTTGGATGAGGCACTATTATATTATAATAAGGTGGTGGAACAGAATCCCTTCTGTGTGGATGCCTATCAGGAACGTGGGGCCATCCGCATGGCCATGGGCGACCAGCAGGGAGCGGCAGCAGACGGAGTGAAAGTCATGGAGCTGCGCCCAGCCGATGCCGAAAATGTGACGGGAGACTTCTCGGCCGAAGGCATTGAGCAGAAGACCCGTGCTGCTTATCGTAGCAATCCGTTGGGATTGGGATAAAGTTGGACAGCCTTTCTATTAATAGAAATGCTAAAAGAAAAGGAAAAAAGTTGCAAAATGTTTGCGAGATTCGAGAAAATGCTTTAATTTTGCAACCGAAATTAAAATCAGAAGGACAATGAACACGTCTTATGCATTCTTTTACGGCTTCTATTTTTACTTTGCAGAAAACTGTGAAGCGGGTCGTTGCGCATAGACATGAAACGAAAAAATCATAGAACCCCGCTTCACAGACAGTGCAGCGGGGTTTTTTCTTTAGGAAGAGACAATGAAGAGAATAGCGATACAAGGAGAGATAGGGTCGTTCCACGACATGGCGGCTCACCAGTATTTCGGTGGAGAACAGATTCAGCTGATCTGCTGTTCAACCTTCGAACAGGTGTTCGAAAATGTGAAGCGCGACCCCACGGTGGTGGCTATGCTGGCCATAGAAAACACGATTGCCGGCTCGCTGTTGCACAACTACGACCTGTTGCGCCAGTCGGGGACGACGGTAGTGGGAGAGCACAAGCTCCATATCGAGCATTGCATCTGCTGTCTGCCCGATGATTCGTGGGAAACGGTACATGAGGTGCACTCTCATCCGGTGGCACTGATGCAGTGTCGCGGCTTTCTGTCCAACCATCCGGAGCTCAAGGCTGTGGAAGCGGAGGATACCGCCGGTTCGGCACAGTATATTGCCGAGCACAGCTGCAAAGGCTGGGCGGCCATCTGTAGTGCCGACGCTGCCCGCTACTACGGCTTGAAGATTCTGGAAAACAGTATCGAGGACAACAAACACAACTTCACACGCTTCCTTGTGGCCACCCATCCGCAGAAAGCCGACTTCCTGCGCTCGTTGGAGAAAGCCGATAAGGCCAGTCTGGTGTTCTCGTTGCCCCACGAGGAAGGCTCGCTTTCAAAGGTGCTGACGATCCTTTCGTTCTACAACATCAACCTGACGAAAATCCAGTCGCTCCCCATCATCGGTCAGGAGTGGGAGTACATGTTCTATGTGGACGTGACCTACGACAATCTGACGCGCTATCGCCAGTCTATCGATGCCATTACACCACTCACCAAGGAACTGCGGATTCTCGGAGAATACGAGGAAGTGGGAGCCGGAAAGAAGAAATAAAGACAAAACGTATAAAAATCAAGAATATGGAAAAGTGCAGAATACAACCTGCCGACCGTCTCTCCACGGTACAGGAATACTATTTCTCACGCAAACTCAAGGAAGTGGCGCAGCTGAATGCCCAGGGAAAGGACATTATCAGTCTGGCTATCGGAAGCCCGGACATGCCGCCGTCTCAGCAGACCGTAGACAAACTCTGCGAAGTGGCCTCACAGCCTTCGGCACATGGCTATCAGCCCACCATGGGTACGCCTGAACTGCGCACGGCCATGGCAGCTTTCTACAAGAAATGGTATCATGTCGATGTGGATGCAGCTACGGAGGTACTGTCGTTGATAGGTTCCAAAGAAGGCATCCTGCATGTCACGCTGGCCTTTGTCAATCCCGGCGACCAGGTGCTGGTGCCCAATCCGGGCTATCCCACCTACACCTCGCTCTCAAAGCTCCTCGGTGCCGACATCGTGAACTATGATTTGCGCGAGGACAATGGCTGGCAGCCCGACTTCGAAGCCTTGGAACGCATGGATCTGAGCCGTGTCAAGCTCATGTGGACCAACTATCCCAACATGCCGACAGGCGGACGGGCACAGCGGGAGACCTATGCGCGTCTGGTGGATTTCGCACAGCGTCATCAGATTGTCGTTGTCAATGACAATCCCTATTCCTTCATTCTCAGCGAGGAGCGTCTTTCGCTCATGCAGGTGCCCGGAGCCAAGGACTGCTGCATTGAGTTTAACTCCATGTCGAAGAGCCACAACATGCCGGGATGGCGTGTCGGTATGTGCATCTCCAATTCCACGTTCATCTCCTGGATCCTGAAAGTGAAGTCGAATATAGATAGTGGCACCTTCCGCGGCATTCAGTTGGCTGCTGCCGAGGCTTTGACCAACAACGACGAAGCGTGGCACCGCGAGGCCAACATCCATACCTACCGTCGCAGGCGCGACATTGCCGAGCAGATCATGCTTGCGCTGGGGTGTACCTTTGATTCGCAGCAGGTGGGCATGTTCCTTTGGGGGCGCATTCCTGACACCTATGCAGATGTGGAGCAGCTCACCGAGCGCGTACTCCACGAAGCCCGCGTCTTCATCACCCCCGGCTTCATCTTCGGCAGCAACGGCAACCGTTACATCCGTATCTCACTCTGTGCCAAGGACGACAAGATGCAGGAAGCCTTGCAACGTATCACAGCATTGAAATGGTAAAGAAAACAACATAAAACAAAAACAAGATGGAATTAGAATTAGAACCTCTCAGGTTACCCAGCGACAACCAACGTCCCTTCGTCATTGCCGGACCCTGTTCCGCCGAGACCGAGGAGCAAGTAATGACAACCGCCCAGCAGCTTGCCATGAAAGGCTGCCACAACTTCCGTGCAGGCGTATGGAAACCCCGTACCAAGCCCGGAGGCTTCGAAGGCAACGGCGAGAAAGCCCTGCCGTGGCTCCAGCGCGTGAAGAAAGAAACAGGTATGCTCGTGTCTACGGAAGTGGCCACGCCCGAACACGTTGAACTCGCCTTGAAATACGACATCGACATTCTTTGGGTGGGGGCCCGCACGTCGGCCAATCCCTTTGCGATGCAAGCCCTGGCCGACTCCCTCCAAGGCGTAGACGTTCCTGTCTTCGTCAAGAACCCTGTCAACCCTGACTTGGAGTTGTGGATCGGAGCCCTCGAACGCATCAACCAGGCTGGCGTCAAGCGACTGGGAGCCATCCACCGCGGTTTCTCCAGCTACGACAAGAAGATCTACCGCAACATGCCTATGTGGCAGATTCCCATCGAACTCAAACGGCGCATCCCCAGTCTGCCCATCATCTGCGATCCCAGCCACATCGGTGGCCGTCGGGAACTCATCGCACCGCTTTGCCAGCAGGCTATGGACCTCGGCTTTGAAGGTCTCATCGTCGAGAGCCACTGCTCACCCGACGAGGCATGGAGCGATGCCAAGCAGCAGGTAACCCCCGATGTGCTCGACTATATCCTCTCCCTGCTCGTCATCCGCGACGAGAAGACCACCGTTGAAGGCATACAAACGTTGCGTAAGCAGATTGATGAACTCGACAACGAACTGATGAACCTGCTTGCCAAGCGTATGCGCGTATGCCGCGAGATCGGGCAATACAAGAAGGAGCACAACATGACCGTTTTGCAGACCAACCGCTACAACGAAATCCTTGAAAAGCGTGGCGCACAGGGAGCCCTCTGCGGACTCTCCGCCAAGAGTGTTGCCAGCATCTTCGAGGAAATCCACGAAGAAAGCGTGCGTCAGCAGCTCGAGATCATCAACCAGTAGCAAAGAAAAAAGGGGGGGCATAATGTATCATGCACAAAGCACAATGCGTAATTCAAGCCTCCCCTTTATCATTTATCCTTTATCATTTAGGGAGCGCAACTCCCGCCCCAAAAGAACATGAAAATACTCATACTCGGAGCAGGCAAGATGGGAAGCTTCTTCATCGACCTGCTGAGTTTCGACCACGAAGTAGCCGTCTTTGAAAAAGACCCGCGACGGCTCCGCTTCACTTACAACTGCCAGCGTTTCCAGACCCTCGACGAAGTCAGTCAGTTTCAGCCCGAACTCGTCATCAACGCTGTCACCGTCAAGTACACCATTCCAGCCTTCGAGGAAGTCCTGCCACACCTCCCAAAGGACTGTATCATCAGCGACATTGCCTCTGTCAAGACAGGGCTGAAAGAATGGTATGAGCAGGCCGGTCATCCCTTTGTGTCCACTCACCCCATGTTTGGACCCACCTTTGCCAACCTCAATCAACTTTCCGAGGAGAATGCCATCATCATCACCGAGGGTGACTACATGGGCCGAATCTTCTTCAAAGACCTCTACAGCCGCCTCGGACTGAACATCTACGAGTACACCTTCGAGGAGCACGACAAGACCGTTGCCTACTCACTCTCCATTCCCTTCGTCTCCACCTTCGTCTTTGCTGCCGTCATGAAGCATCAGGACGCACCCGGAACCACCTTCAAACGCCACATGCGCATTGCCAAGGGTGTACTCAACGAAGACGACTACCTCCTTCAGGAGATTCTCTTCAACCCCTACACCCACGACCAAGTCGCCCAGATACGCACCGAACTGAAGCAACTCCTCGACATCATTGACCGCAAGGATGCCGACGACATGAAGCAGTATCTCACCAAGATACGGAACAACGTCAGACGCGACATCCCCATTGAACGCTGAAAAACGCTCACCATCGCAAGGGAAAACAAACAGCTCAAAACCGGAGAACAATCGTACAGACGCCTCCGGCCTTGAGCTGTTTTTCTATGTCTGCAAGTCTGTTGAGGCTCCGTCTTGCGTCGTTTGAACCATACTTGTAAGTCAAGTGAGCCTCAGTCATTCTTCAAGTGAGCCTTAGTCGTGAGAATTTTTAATTTATTTTTTGAGAATTAATAAATTATTTTTTGA
>CAMHEA010000095.1 GCA_946184025.1 uncultured Prevotella sp. | reverse complement strand
AATTTATTAATTCTCAAAAAATAAATTAAAAATTCTCACGACTAAGGCTCACTTGGAAGACAACCAAGGCTTATTGGGAAGAACACGGGGCAACAAACGGCTGTCCAAAGACGGGAAAACACAGGAAAACGGATCTTTTTCACGAAGAAAACAATTTTTCAGAACAAGAAGCACGCCGTTAAGGCAAAAAGGCGTAACTTTGCAGAAAGAACGAGCAATAATGATGATAGAACAGACAGAAATCACACTACGCCCCATGACACGGGGCTTCCATCTGGTGACAAACGAAGTGCTCCGCCAACTTCCTCCGCTGCCCCAGCGGGGACTCCTGCATTTGTTTGTGAAACATACGAGCTGCGGCCTGAGCATCAACGAGAACTGCGACCCAGATGTACGGCACGATATGGAAACGATCTTCAACCGCCTCGTACCCGAAAATGCTCCCGGCTATCGCCACACCTTAGAGGGAGACGATGACATGCCGGCTCATGCAAAGGCCGTGCTCAGCGGCATCAGCCTGTCTATTCCCATCACCAATGGCCAGTTGAACCTTGGAACCTGGCAGGGAATCTATTTCAATGAATACCGTTCGCATGGCGGCGCACGGCATATCGTAGCAACAATCATAGGAGAATAAGCATCATGGACTTTCTGGAACTCGTAAAGAACCGGTACAGCTGCCGCAACTATAAGGGGCAAGCCGTAGAAAATGAAAAGCTAAAGTACATCATGGAATGTGTCAGACTGGCTCCGTCGGCCGTCAACCGGCAGCCTTGGCATTTCCGCATCATTGTCGATGACGACCGCAGGAAACTGATACAACAGTGCTACGACCGCGACTGGTTTCGCACGGCACCTGTCTACATCCTCGCTTCCATCCTTCACAATGAAGAATGGGTGCGTGGCGACGGCAAGCACCATGGCGACATAGACATCGCCATCGCTGTGGAACACCTCTGTCTGGCAGCTACCGCACAGGGCTTGGGCACCTGCTGGGTGTGCAACTTCGATGCCGAAGCCTGCCGAGCAGCCTTCAGCCTTCCACCCCATGAAGAACCGGCTGTCATCATTCCCATCGGCTACCCGGCCAGCGAACCGTCGGAAAAGAAACGGAAGACACTGGACACCATCGCAGATCTCCATTCCACGGAATCCCGATAACCTCAACATACCACATAAACATCGAGAGCCATCCTCACGGACGGCTCTCGATCCCTGCTAAACATTGAGAGCCATCCTCACGGACGGCTCTCGATGATTATACAAAAACATTATGAACTAACGGTCTTAGCCGTAAAGAATTTCCATGGGTGGGGCGTGGGGTGACGCTCCCTAAAGGGACTAAAGGGCTGGGATGATGGCTTGCAGCCATGCATCAATGCGCTCCTCAGTCTTGTCGTCCTCGTTGATGTCATCGAGGGCAAGTCCAACGAACTGTCCGTCGACAACAGCTTCTGAATCATCGAAGGTGTAGCCGTCGGTGGAGACGGCTCCGACGAGGGTGCAGCGGCCGTTGATGGCACTATAGAGCTCGCCCATTGCGCCACAGAAGGTGTCGGAATAGCTCTCGGCATCGCCACAACCGAAGAGGGCGACGGTCTTGCCGGTGAGGTCGGCGGCTTTCAGAAGGGCGATGCCGTCGTACCAATCGTCTTGCAACTCGCCGGCTCCCCAGGTGGAGGTGCCCAGCAGGAGGTTGTCGTGGGCTGCTATGTCCTGATCGGTGAGGTCAGCTACGTTGATGACTTCGGCTCCGAGCTTGGTGCCTATGGTGTTTGCGATGTGCTCGCAGGTTCCTGTGGTGGAACCGTAGATGATGATTGTCTTCTTCATATCTTTACACTTTTAACGGATAGCGGCCGCGCACAGTGTGCGGCCTTTGTTGTTTCCGGGTGCAAAGATAAGGGGTTTCTGCGGCTTATGCAATACCTAAAAATGGGGTTTAAGGCAGGAGCACTGCTCACTAATTAGTGATGCCGGATAAGGGTGGAGCCTTGTAGGGACGGATGGGAACTGGATAGTTGTACGGCGAGGACTCCGGTTGGGAGGCTGGAGAGGTCGACGTGAAAGGCGGAAGATAGCGAATCAAAGGTTTTCCGTAGCAACTGGCGACCTGTCAGGGTGTAGATGCTGAGGGTGGAGGATGCGGTGTTCAGGATGGAGGGTGGAAGACTGGGGATTTCTACGGTGAGGAGGGAACCGTGAAGGGTAAAGCGCACGTCCTGCGGCTGATGGTCGGTGAGAAGGGTGCGAAGGCCGTCGGCCTGAGGGGCGAGCACCTGCAACAGGCCTTTGTAGACATCTATCTCTCCATAGCCGTCGTTGTTGTTGGGAAGGGAGGCTGCGTCGTCTACACGACGGCAGGTGGTACGAAGGATGTCCATCACTTGCGCAGGGGGCAGCGTGGGGTCAGCTTGCAGCCAAAGGGCGATGGCTCCGGCTACAACGGGCGTAGACATGGAGGTGCCGCTGCTGCTGTTCCACGCATAAGTGCGTCCTTGGTGGTCGAAATAGCTCACGTTGTTATTGAGATCGCCCTGCTTGGGCTCGTTGGCGAGATAGAAACTGCTCATGGAGGACACCACGCAGGAGCCGGGAGCAAGTACGTCGGGCTTGATGCGTCCGTCCAACGTGGGACCTGGGGAGGAATAGGAGCCGCGCACGCCGCCGTTTTCCAAACTGGTCTTGGCCATCCACGTCCCCTGCGCATTCATAAACCCGTTGCGATAGGAGGTGGCTCCCACGCAGATGACGCTCGGTGCGCTGCCAGGGGAGTGCACGGTATAGACACCGGGAACGCCGCCGTCGAGCAGCGGATTGAGATCGTTGACGGCAAAGTGTCCGACGCGACGGAAAACTTCCACGTCGGCCTCGCGTCCTACGACTTCTACAGACAGGGGTACGTCGCGCCCCAGCACACGAGGTGTTTGGATGAACAGCTCGCAGGCTCGTTGTGAGGCATCGTAGCATGAAGGATAGGCGGAAAGGAGAAAGACATGCTCGCCGTCGCGCAGGATCAGGGTGTCGGCAATTTCCAGCGTGTCGGTCATCGAGGCTTCTATCTGATACGCTACCGTATCGGGCTCGTCAGTATAGACTACGGTCCGGATGGTAAAATCGCCTGAGGAGCGCATCAGCAGATAAGCATGGTCTTCTGTGTTTCGCAGGAACGTACCTGCAGACTCGGTTCCCCGCTCTTTATGGAAGTAGCTTTTGATGGCTCCGTCGTTGCCAGCTGAGGCCACGATGATGCGCCCAGGACCTGTCAGGGATTCCAAAAAGGCATAGAAGAGTTGGTCGTCACCGTCAAGATCTTGGTAGGAACCTTCACTAAAGGAAATGACACAAGGCTTTCCCTGACGTTCAGCAAAGTCGAAGATGTACTTGAACCCCAAGGCATCCATGGCCGTGGTGTAGAGATACAAGTCTTCCTCGGCAATGTATCGGGCATTGTTGGTCGTCGCATTGGCCACTAAGCAGATGTCGCTCTCCCATGCCATGCCCCGGTAGGGACTTCCGCAGCCTGTACCGGCGGCAATTCCGAGGGTGTGGGTGCCATGCATGAAGTCGCGGCCGTCGCGCGAATGGGCATAGCGAAGCAATGACTGGGACGACGTAAAGTCGAGTCCGACAGGGAGGTGATGGCTTTCTATGGGGGAGTCCATGGAAATGTTTTCTGCATCTTCGCCATGCTCACTCACGCCCAGCTGATCCCAGAAGGCCTTGATGCGGCATGTGGAAAGGTCGGCTGAATAGAAATTAGGATGTGTCAGGTCGAAGCCGATGTCCTGCACGCCCACTACCACGCCTCGTCCTGTATAGGCTTGCGGGAGCCCCGTGCCTGCGGCGACAGGTTGGGAATTGACACAGAAGGGAACGGTATCCAACAACGCCGTGCATCGGGAGCCTGCTTCTATCCGATCAATCATCGGAGAACGTGACAGCCGAGCTGCCTCTGACAACGGAATACGCACGATATGAATGTCGCCGGCAGAAGCAAAGACCTCGCAACCATGTCCGGCAAAGACTTCATCGGCCTCGCCGACCGTACGGACAAAGGCCAGCAGGGACGGGGTGCGGCCAACCTTTGCACCCGCCACGCCATGCTTCACACTCCGAGTTTCTCGTTCCTGCTCCCAAACTGCCTGCTTCACAAGACGAGACATCTTGTGAAAGTCAGCCTCCTGGGCGTAAAGCCACAACGCCGACAAGCTGGCAATCAGTAGTAACAGTCCTCTTTTCATGCGCATTCGTATGTTGCAAAGATACGAAAAAATCGATTAAGTGAGCAAGAAACGAATAATTTCGTTTGTTCGAGCGTGAGATTTTTATGTAAAAAATCGATTAAGTGAGCAAGAAACGAATAATTTCGTTTGTTCGAGCGTGAGATTTTTATGTAAAAAATCGATTAGTGAGCAAGAAACGAATGATTTCGTTTGTTCGAGCGTGAGATTTTTATGTAAAAAGTGAGCGAAAAGAAAATGGCAAAGACATTTTCCCTTCATTGCCGAGCAAAGGAAAACAAACAAGAGAAGCACGGATGACATTCCATCCCAATGCTTCTCTTGGCGAAAAGTGGCTTTAGACTTGTGCCTATTTCAGTTTCTTGTAGCCATAGACGGCCTGCAGGCCGAGCTGCTCCTCAATACGGATGAGCTGGTTGTATTTGGCCATGCGGTCCGTACGAGACAGTGAGCCGGTCTTAATCTGCCCACTATTCGTGGCCACTGCAATATCGGCGATGGTCGTATCTTCCGTTTCACCCGAACGGTGAGACGTAACCGTGGTGTAGCCATGGCGATGGGCCATCTCGATGGCATCCAGCGTCTCGCTGAGCGAGCCGATCTGGTTCACCTTGATAAGGATGCTGTTGGCAGCTCCCATCTTAATGCCCTTCTCAAGGAATTTCACGTTGGTGACAAAAAGGTCGTCACCGACCAGCTGACAACGGTCACCGATGCGCTTGGTCAGCTTCACCCAATTCTCCCAGTCGTTCTCGTCAAGTCCGTCCTCAATAGAGTCAATGGGGTATTTGGTAATCAGCTCCTCCAAATAAGCAATCTGCTCATCGGCAGAGAGTTTCTTGCCGTTGGGATCCTTCTTCTTTCCGTTCTTCAGCTGACGATAGTCATAGAACCACTGTCCTTGCTCGTCCTGCACGG
Source organism: uncultured Prevotella sp. (assembly GCA_946184025.1). Classification (GTDB taxonomy): domain Bacteria; phylum Bacteroidota; class Bacteroidia; order Bacteroidales; family Bacteroidaceae; genus Prevotella. The sequence goes on along the minus strand of CAMHEA010000095.1, from coordinate 2,970 downwards.
CAAACTCAGAAGCAGCACAATCCATGGCAATCTTCACATCCTTTCCGGGCTCATAGCCGGCAGCCTGAATGGCCGCCATGATGGTATCAAGTGCATCCTCTATGCCATCGAAGTCAGGAGCAAAACCGCCTTCGTCGCCCACGGCGGTAGACAAGCCACGCGCCTTCAGCAGCTTGGCCAGATTGTGGAACACTTCGGCTCCCATGCGGATGCCTTCCTTCTCGGAAGCGGCTCCCACCGGACGAATCATAAACTCCTGAAAGGCAATCGGCGCATCGGAATGGGCTCCGCCATTGACGATGTTCATCATCGGAACCGGCAACACATAGGTGTTAGTGCCGCCCAGATAGCGATAAAGCGGCAGATGCAGATAGGCAGCGGCAGCATGTGCCACGGCCAGGCTGACACCCAGAATGGCATTGGCACCGAGGTTCTTCTTCGTCGGCGTACCGTCCAGCTCAAGCATCTTTGCATCGATGCGGCGTTGTTCCAGCGTGGACAGGCCGATGAGGGCAGGGGCAATCTTGCTGTTCACATTCTCAACAGCCTTCTCAACACCCTTGCCTAAGTAACGGTTCTTGTCGCCATCGCGCAGCTCCAAGGCTTCATTCTCGCCCGTACTGGCTCCACTGGGCACTGATGCGCGCCCTACAATTCCACTTTCCAAAGTCACTTCGACCTCAATGGTCGGGTTTCCTCTCGAATCGAGAATCTCTCTCGCATGTACATTCTTAATAATCATAGCTATATATGTTTTCTAAACGGATGCAAAGGTAAGCAGATTTCCCCATCGGCGCAATACCTAAAAATAAGGGTTTAGGGTGGTGAGCGGAGGACTAAGGAGTGCAAGGGCTTCTTCGCATTTCGCAATTCAGGATGCGGAATGCATCGCAATATGCCATTCATCATGACGAAAGGCTCCTCCACTCCTCCAAAAGACCCTGTATTACTTTTCAACATACCCTATATTACACAGCAATAAACCCTGTATTACTTGGAAACATAGCCTATATTACTTTTCACTCACAGCCAGAACAGACGACAGCAACAGCTCCGGAATGGGACATACAAGGCCATTTGGGACGGGCGGTGCGAAATATCTTCCGGGTGTTTCGGCTTTTCTCGATTATTTTACTTACCTTTGCAGACGCATCACGTCGCCCCCGAGGCTCACAAGGAGAAGGAGAGACGGATGAAACCAAAGACATAAAAAACAAATAAGAGAACATGGACAATAACACACACAAGTACATCGCCGTCTGCTATAAACTCTACACGGAGAAAGACGGAAACATGGAAATGGTGGAAGAGGCTACGGAGGAGCATCCGTTTAACTTCCTTACAGGATTCGGTATTGCCCTGAAGGCCTTCGAAGAGGCACTCAAGGACATGGAAGAGGGTGCCGAATTTGACTTCACCCTGCCCAAGGAAAAGGCATACGGAGAGTTTGACCCGACGCATGTGGTAGACATTGACAAGAGTATCTTTACCATCAACAACCACTTCGACCACGAACACATTTACAAGGATGCCATCGTGCCACTGCAAAACGAAGACGGCAACCACTTCCTCGGACGTGTCGTAGAGGTGATGGACGACAAGGTGAAGATGGACCTGAACCATCCGCTGGCCGGAAAGGACCTGAACTTCAAGGGAACGGTGCTGGAAGCACGCTTCGCCACCGAACGGGAGATAGACGGATTCATCAAACACATAGAACAGCACAGCTGCGGATGCGGATGTGAGGACTGCGACAGCGACTGCGGACACGACCACCAGCACCAAGGAGGCTGTGGATGCGGACACTGCCACTAACCCCTGGGGGCTGAGGTAAGCAGCCCTTACGCTGCATTCCCCCACCAGCAAGGAATCAAGAATACTTAACACAGAAACCAGATGAGCAACACTTTCGGCAGACTATTCACGTTGACGACCTTCGGCGAAAGCCACGGAGCAGCCATCGGAGGTGTCGTAGACGGCATGCCTCCTGGTATTGACATCGACATGGCATTCATCCAGAGCGAATTAGACCGCCGGCGACCAGGCCAAAGCCATATCACGACAGGACGCAAGGAAGCAGATCAGGTGGAATTTCTATCAGGCGTGTTCGAAGGAAAGTCTACAGGCACTCCCATCGGCTTTGTCGTTCGCAACACCAACCAGCACTCGCAAGACTACGAGAACATGAGATGCCTGTTCCGACCGTCGCATGCCGACTATACCTACTATAATAAATATGGCATCAGAGACCATCGTGGCGGTGGCCGGTCATCGGCACGCGCCACGATTGCACGCGTAGTCGGTGGTGCACTGGCCAAGCTGGTGCTGAAAAAAATGGGCATCAGCATCTATGCCTATACATCGCAAGTAGGAGAAATCGCCTTGGAACGCGACTACAAAAAGTATGATCCGGCCTTGATAGAACAGAACAACGTGCGCTGCCCGGACCCGGAAAAGGCACAGCAAATGGAACAACTGATTGCAGAAGTAAAGACTGAAGGCGACACCATTGGCGGCATCATAACCGGAGTCGTCAAAGGATGTCCCGTCGGACTGGGCGAGCCAGAATTTGGAAAACTCCATGCCGAACTGGGAAATGCCATGCTCAGCATCAACGCGGTAAAAGGATTCGAATATGGTGCAGGCTTCGAAGGAGTCACGATGAGGGGCAGCGAACAAAACGACAACTTCTTCTGCGACAACGGCAACATCAGGACACGCACCAACAACAGCGGAGGCATACAAGGAGGAATCTCCAACGGAGAAGACATCTACTTCAGAGTAGCATTCAAGCCAGTAGCCACCCTCTTACAGGAACAGGAAACGGTGGATCAGGAGGGCAATGCCACGGTTCTGAAAGCACGAGGAAGACACGATCCCTGTGTGTTGCCAAGGGCCGTACCCATCGTAGAAGCCATGGCTGCAATAATCATTTTAGACGCTTTTTTGTCAGATAAAACGAAGAAAATG
>CAMHEA010000094.1 GCA_946184025.1 uncultured Prevotella sp. | reverse complement strand
TTTTTGAGAATTAATAAATTATTTTTTGAGAAAAAATAAATTAAAAATTCGTACGACTAAAGCCCGTTTGGTAAATCACTGAGGCTTAGGGAGTTAGGGGCTTGGGTTCAAAGGGTGAGAGACTTGAGTGAGGACGGGAAGTGAAGTCTCACTCCGAATGTCGGATACCCCCTTTTTTTAAATAAGTGAGCCCGCCCTGATGTCTGTGCTGGCATCAGGGCGGGCTCGTATGAGTTTGTCTTTCCGTTTGGCGGAAACTGTTGTGTCTGCTGTCCGGGACGGTGTTGGCTTGGACAGCTTTTCTTATGTTTACTTGGTTGCTTTGCAGACGACTTTCTTTCCTTGGTGGATGTAGATGCCGTTGTGGGTGGGATGCTGCACCTTCAGGCCTTGGAGGGTGTAGTAGGGAGCCTTGTCGGCGGAGGCGGCGGTGGTTGTCTGGATGGCGTTGGTCACGTCCTCGATGGTCAGCACTACGTCGGTGATGCCCTTGGTGCAGTCAATCTTGAAGAGATAGGTGGCTCCGTCTTCGAGCGTCTGTCCGTCTTTCAGGTAGATGTTGCCGTCGTCATGGCCGTTGGAACCGGTGCCGATGCCGAACAGTTCGCTGTCGCAGGAGATCTTGGAGCCGCTGTTTCCGCTGCCGGTGAACTCTCCGCCCCAGCCTTGCTGATGGAAGAACTTGAAGTTGACGTTGTCCTTCTTGAGCTGTTTTCCTACGGTGAGGAGCGTCTGGTGAACCTTAGGCTGCTGCTGGGCCATGCAGAAGCCGCCTTGCTCGGGGCTCCACTCGGCACCGCCGCGTTGGAAGTCGGGCTTGCCGATGCCGCTGCCGCCGATGACCCAGACGGCTCCCGTGCCGTCGGTCTGAAGTGTGGCGGGGTTGAAATCTTTGTTGAGTACGCTCACGGTCAGGGCTTTGCTGCCCAGGTCAACGCCTACATGGTAGTTGCCGTTGACGGCATAGAAGGTCAGTTCTCCTTCGCTGTTGCGCCAGAAGAAGTCGTGGTCGATGTCAAGATCCTCACTGCCTGCCACTTCGTCACCGGTCAGTTGGTAGCTTTTGTATTGTTTCAGCGCGGTCTCAATGGCATATTGCTGGTAGCTGACATAGCTCATCTGCTCGTCGTCCCAGAAGAGTTTTGCCTCCTCGTCGGACTCCCCCATGAGGATGTTGTGTACGGTGTTGCGCAGTGTTCCGAAGTTGTCGTCCTCGTTGTATTCCCAGTACATGCCGCCCAGGAGGTTGTTGTCGAGGATGTAGTGGCATTTGTAGGTCATGGACTCAGCGTCGTCGAAGCAGTAGAAGAGTTTGCCTTGGTCGTCGACGAGGTAGGGCACCTTGCCGATGTCGTCCCACATGCGGATGTATCCCTGTCCCATGTAGTTCTTAATCTGTTGCAGTGAGATCTCGCTGTCGCCCGTGTACTTGCCGTTATTGGCATAGAAGGGCACGCCGAGTACGACCTTTGAGGCGGGAATTCCGGCATTGAGGTGTGCCTTGACGGACTCGTCGATGGTGTTCCAGCAGCTGGCTCCTGAGCTCACGGGGCCTCCGCGGTAGAGCGCAGAGTGGTGGTTGCCCTCTCCGGCCATGTTGTAGGCCATGATGTTGATAAAGTCCATCACGTCGATGAAGTCCTTGTAGTTGTAGTAAGCGGGGCTGTCGGCCGATGCCATGGTGAGGAGCAGCTTGTCGCCCATGCCTTCGCGCATGTCGCGCATAAGTAAGGTGTAGTTGGTTTTGTCGCCGCTTCCGTTCGGAAATTCCCAATCCACGTCGATGCCGTCTACCCCATACTGCTCGCAGGTCTGCTTGCACACGATGCCGAACTGCTTGCGCTTGGTTGCGTCGGCGGCCACTTCGTGCAGGTACTGGCTTCCGCCGCCTCCGCCGAGTGACAGCATGACCTTGAGTTCCGGGTTGATTTCCTTCAGCTTCACGATTTCTTTCAGCCTGTCGGCATTGTCCACGTTGATTTTGTTCATCGATGCGTCGACGTGGCAGAAGGCGTAGTTGATGTGCGTCATGCGCGTCGGATCGGGCATGATGCTTGACCAGGAGGTGACGTAAGCCACTACGGTTTTCTTCTCGCTGTCGGCTGCAAAGAGGTTGCTGACAGCCACAAAGGCCATGATGCAGGCCCAAAGGGATTTCAGTAATAGATGTTTCATGCTTGCTTTTGTTATTGATGTTATTTGTTTCTGTGGCAAAGTTACATAAAATAAGCCTTCCCACCACGCTCGGATGTTTGCCGAAGTGGAACGGAAAGACTTTGTTTTTTCTCTAAACCCTTGTCAATGAGTGTTTTCCAAAGTTGAATATCCTGCCGGAAAAGTGGATTCCTGCGCCGTGGATGTGGATGCCGCGACGCGGTCTGGCGGCTTCTCAGCCCTTCAGAGCAAGGTTGTAGTTGTAGTATTTCGTGTTGCCTGTGATGTCTTCCACAACGCGCAGGAAGGGCGGGAAGCGCACATCCTCGTGGCGGGCGATGCCCTTGGTCTCAAGAATCGTCAGTCCCTCGTGCGGTTGCTGATAGGTGTCCAGCTCGAAGAACTGTCCTTTCCAGATGAAACTCTTGCGCTGCTTACGGATGGTTTGCCGGTAGGGATCAGCCTGTTGCAGCATGGATTGGTAGAGATTGTTGCTCACCTGCCGCTCGGTGACAAGCTCTTCGGTGGGCGAGAGTCGTTTCTTGGTGGTGTGTACGTTGACGAACTTGCCGCCCCATCCGCGTCGGCGGAGCCGCACTTCGCACCCCGGTTCGGTCACGAGGTAGGTCTGCGTGATGTCGCTTTCTATGCAGTCGGGCAGTGCGCCCGTCATTTCCACGATGTATTTGCGCTCCTCCTCGATGGGTTGCGGCAGTTCCAGCACGTTGGAAATTTCCTTGAGCACGCGGTTCAGCTTCTTGTCGAAGTCCTCATGGTTGTTGATGACGCGCAGATGGGAGTGTCCCGTCCAGGCTTCTATTACCTTCTTGTCCAGCAGGCGGGCTATCTTCAGACCCTCTTCGTCGGCCGCTTCATTGCGCGAAGCGTTGTTGCTGGTGGTGTAGAACTGCTCAGCACCGTCGGCTGCCGACACCAGGTGGAGTACGGCGTCATAGCGTGTGTCGCGCAGCTCGGCCGTAGACGTGCCTACGGCGTGTGTGATGTCCTCCCACATTTCGGGCTGCATGTAGGCCGAGATGTCCATGGCTCCGCGGTCGCAGACTACCACACACGGCCCGTCGATGGTCTGCGCCATGGCCATGAACTTGTCCTCCAGTGCCAGCTGCATCTCCAGCGTGGCCTTCTCGCCTTCATAGAAGAAGTCGTGGTTCTTGGTCAGATAGTCCATGCCCGATTGGGTGAACATGGTAGGTACTTCCGGGATGGTGAAAACCTTATATCCCAGACTCGAAAAATGCTCGATCACCCGTACCAGTGCCGTCGTCTTGCCGGCACACGGACCTCCTGTGAGTACGATTTTCTTGATGTCTTTCATCGCAAGTGTCGTTTTTTTGTCGTGTGTGCAAAAGTACAAAAATCCGTGCAAACATCCGTATATCTTCCTGATTTTTATTCGTTTTTGCTTCAAAGGCCGTTCCCCCTTTGCTTCTGGAATCCCTCAGAGTGCATCCGATTTCCATGGTTTTGGTGCGATTTGACCGTTGCTTTTAGTCCGTTAAAAACAAAATAATTTGTGGAAACGTTTGCACATATCACTAAAAAATGGTATTTTTGCAGTCATAACGAAGGCGTTGGATACCTATAAGGGGGTATTCATTGCCTGTTTGGCGGTTCCATCCGTCGGGCCTTAGGTCTATGCAGAGAAATTTTCAAAACAATTAAATAATTTAAAATCAATCATTTATGTGGTTAATCAATTCATCTATCGGTAGGAAAGTGGTGATGTCGGTCACTGGCATTGCGCTTATCCTCTTCCTGACGTTCCATGGATGCATGAACGTCGTGGCTCTCTTCTCGGGTGAAGCGTACAACACCATCTGCGAACTGCTGGGTGCCAACTGGTACGCCGTAGTGGCAACGCTGGGTCTGGCGGCCTTGGCTGTCATCCACATTGTCTACGCTTTCATCCTGACGGCTCAGAACCGCCGTGCGCGTGGTGCTTCCCGCTATGAAGTAACCGACAAACCGGCCAAGGTAGAGTGGGCATCGCAGAACATGCTCGTGCTGGGTATCATGATCCTGCTGGGTCTGTTGCTCCACCTGTTCAACTTCTGGTACAACATGATGTTTGCCGAGCTGTTCCACATCGCTACGCCGATTGACCCTGCTGATGGTTTCGCACTCATCAAGCAGACGTTCAGCAATCCCGTCTATGTGGTGCTCTACGTCATCTGGCTCGTAGCCATCTGGTTCCATCTCTCCCATGGTTTCTGGAGCGCATTGCAGACTTTGGGATGGAACGGAAAGACTTGGTTCTGCCGTTGGAAGGTTATCGGCCTCGTCTATGTGACGCTGTTGATGCTCATGTTCCTTGTTGTCGTCCTCGCCTTCGCCTTCGGCATCGCTCCATCGCTCTGCTGTGACGGCGGTGCAGAATGCTGCAAGGTCCTTGCTGCTTGTTGCTAATCATTCGTAAATCGTCAAAATGTAAATCAAGATTATGGCAAAGACATTAAATTCAAGAATACCCGAGGGACCGGTAGCTGAGAAATGGACCAACTACAAGGCACACCAGCGCCTGGTGAACCCGAAGAACAAGCTGAAGCTCGACGTAATCGTTGTCGGAACAGGTCTGGCCGGTGCCAGTGCTGCCGCTTCGCTCGGCGAGATGGGCTTCAACGTGTTGAACTTCTGCATTCAGGACTCTCCCCGTCGTGCACACTCCATTGCTGCACAGGGCGGTATCAATGCAGCCAAGAACTATCAGAACGACGGCGACTCCGTCTACCGCCTGTTCTATGATACCGTAAAGGGTGGTGACTATCGTGCCCGTGAGGCCAATGTATACCGTCTGGCAGAGGTATCCAACAATATTATCGACCAGTGTGTGGCTCAGGGCGTACCCTTTGCCCGTGAGTACGGCGGTATGCTGGCCAACCGTTCTTTCGGCGGTGCACAGGTTTCGCGTACGTTCTACGCCAAGGGACAGACCGGACAGCAGTTGCTGCTCGGTGCCTACAGCTCCCTCAGTGCACAGGTGGAGGCTGGTAAGGTGAAGCTCTACACCCGTTATGAAATGGAAGACGTGGTGATTGTTGACGGACGTGCCCGCGGCATCATCGCCAAAGACCTCACCACCGGCAAACTCCATCGTTTCTCGGCCAATGCCGTGGTGATAGCTACCGGCGGATACGGCAACACCTATTTCCTTTCCACCAATGCCATGGGTTGCAACTGTACCGCAGCCGTACAGTGCTACCGCAAGGGTGCCTACTTTGCAAACCCCTCTTACGTTCAGATTCACCCCACCTGCATCCCCGTACACGGCGACAAGCAGTCTAAGCTGACGCTGATGTCCGAGTCACTGCGTAACGACGGACGTATCTGGGTACCGAAGAAGCTCGAAGATGCCAAGGCACTTCAGGCCGGAACCAAGCAGGGTTGGGAGATTCCTGAGGAAGATCGCGACTACTATCTGGAGCGTCGCTATCCCGCCTTCGGTAACCTCGTGCCGCGCGACGTGGCTTCCCGCGCCGCCAAGGAGCGTTGCGACCACGGCTATGGTGTGAACAACACGGGGCTGGCCGTATTCCTTGACTTCTCTGAGAGTATCAACCGTCTCGGTATCGACCAGATTATGCAGCGCTATGGCAACCTCTTCGAGATGTATGAGGAGATTACCGACGTGTTCCCTGGCGATTTGGCCAACGAGATCAACGGCGTGAAGTATTACAAGCCGATGATGATCTTCCCCGCCATCCACTACACCATGGGTGGAATCTGGGTAGACTACGAGTTGCAGACCACCATCCCCGGCCTGTTTGCCATCGGCGAATGCAACTTCTCCGACCATGGAGCCAACCGTCTCGGTGCTTCTGCGCTCATGCAAGGATTGGCCGACGGTTACTTCGTATTGCCATACACCATCCAGAACTACCTTGCCGACCAGAGCATCTGGCCGCGTCTGAGCACCGACCTGCCTGAGTTTGCTGAGGCTGAGAAGGGTGTTGAGGCCGAGATAGACCGTCTGATGGGCATCCAGGGTAAGCGTTCCGTAGACTCCATCCACAAGGAGCTCGGCCACATTATGTGGGAGCACGTCGGCATGGGACGTACCAAGGAAGGTCTGGAAGAAGGCTTGAAGCTGATGAAAGAACTCCGCAAGGAATTCGACACCAACCTCTTTATTCCCGGAACGAAGGAAGGACTCAATGTCGAACTCGACAAGGCCATCCACCTCCGCGACTTCATCGTCATGGGAGAGCTTGTTGCCTACGATGCCCTTCACCGTGAGGAGTCCTGCGGCGGACACTTCCGCGAGGAGCACCAGACCGAGGAAGGCGAGGCCAAGCGTAACGACGAGGACTTCTTCTATGTTGGTTGCTGGGAGTATCAGGGCGACGACACCAAGGCACCTGAGCTCATCAAGGAACCGCTGGAATACGAAGCAATTAAGGTACAAACGCGTAACTATAAGAATTAAAAGACTATGGCACGAAATTTAAGCTTTACGATAAAATATTGGAAGCAGAATGGACCGAAAGACAAAGGACATTTTGAATCCCGCGAGATGAAGAACATCCCGGACGATACGTCGTTCCTGGAGATGCTCGACATCCTGAACGAAGAACTCATCAGCGAAGGCAAGGAGCCGTTCGTCTTCGATCACGACTGCCGCGAGGGTATCTGCGGTATGTGCTCGCTCTACATCAACGGTACGCCCCATGGAAAGACCGAGCGCGGAGCCACCACCTGCCAGCTCTACATGCGTCGTTTCAACGACGGCGATGTCATCACCGTAGAGCCTTGGCGTTCTGCCGGCTTCCCCGTCATCAAGGACTGCATGGTAGACCGTGGTGCTTTCGACAAGATTATTCAGGCCGGTGGCTACACCAGCATCCGTACCGGACAGGCACAGGATGCCAATGCCATTCTCATTCCGAAGGAGAATGCCGACGAGGCCATGGACTGCGCCACCTGTATCGGCTGCGGTGCCTGCGTCGCTGCCTGCAAGAACGGCTCGGCCATGCTCTTCGTGTCGTCCAAGGTGAGCCAGCTGGCCCTCCTTCCGCAGGGTCGTCCCGAGGCCGCTAAGCGTGCCAAGGCCATGATCAAGCGTATGGATGAGCTGGGCTTCGGCAACTGCACCAATACGCGTGCCTGCGAGGCTGTCTGCCCGAAGAACGAGAGCATTGCCAACATTGCCCGCCTGAACCGCGAGTTCCTCAAGGCAAAGCTCGCTGACTAATCAGTACGGTGTGTGAACATGATATTTTTAAATAGGAAAGCGCGCGCGGAGGTTGCTCCGTAGCGCGCTTTTTTCTGTTGCCTCCGGATTCGCCGGAAAGTCCCGAAAGCCCCGGAGAGTCTGAAAAGTCCCCCGATGATCCGAAAAGTCCGGATATACCGGATGATCCGAATCATCCGAAAGAAAGCCAGAAAACCTCCTGATTCCCACGAAATGGAAAAGAACATTCAGACAACCACCTACGACAGCCCCTGTGGAAGGCTGCTGCTGGGAGCCATCGATGGCCGGCTGTGCCTCTGCCGGTGGATTGATGACGGTGATTCCTGCCTGCCGCGTCCTTCGGCAAAACCCCTTGCCGATGTGCTCCAGGAAGCCTGCCGGCAGCTCGACCGGTATTTCGCCGGACAGCTCCGACAGTTCCACCTGCCGTTGCTGCTCCGTGGCACCGATTTCCAGCAACAAGCATGGCACACCCTGCAAGCCATTCCTTATGGTACGACCGTCACCTATGGCGAGGAGGCACGTCGGATGGGGCGTCCCACAGCCTTGCGCGCCGTAGGCAACGCCAATCATTGCAATCCCATCGTGGTCATCATCCCTTGCCATCGGGTCGTCGCTGCCGGTGGAAAGTTGGGCGGATATGGCGGCGGACTGGCTCGCAAGCGTTTCCTGCTGGCTCTCGAGGCTCGCCATGCAGCTCTTTCTCCACGCTTCTGATGGTTGTTTTTTCCATCCGATGAGGCTCACCCATTCTCCGAAAGTGCCACGGTCGTTTTTCGAAAGTGCCACACTCGCGAGAATTTT
>CAMHEA010000093.1 GCA_946184025.1 uncultured Prevotella sp. | reverse complement strand
CGGAATGGTCAGTGGAACTGCATTCCCCGTGATCACCAAAGCCCGTTTCTACGGAACTTTAACATAGAAGGAGAAGACGGCAGCAGGGTAGTCGCCCGATGTGGGGAAGGTCTCGCCACACCACAAGCCATCTTTATAGCTCAGATAGCGGTCCCTGTAACTATCGCTGGTGACCAGGTGACCTGTAGCATCCCACGTGAAGAAGAGACGGTCAAAATAACTGTAGTTGCTGTCGTCGCTAACAGATATACAAGTCTGACTAGCCGACTCAGAGGTGGTCTGACAATTGAGCCAGCGTGTGTGGTCGCCTGCGGGATAGAGCGTGAACTTGCCGTCGGTTGTCGAGAGATTCCACTTGAAGCCATCATCCACATCCGTAACCGTTGAACCCGAAACCGTTGCCGTAGTGGCAGCGCTGGGAGACTCGTAACCCGTATCTGCGTTAGCTATCAGACGATAGCTGCCATCCACCTTACCTACAATGATGACTGGCACATCAGATCCAATTGTGGCAGGGGCTTTCTCGAACCATGTGCCGCTGGCAGGAGTGCGCAGCGACAGGTCCTTGGCGATAACCACATTGTCCTTGCGACTGATGGTGAGCGTGTTGCTGTTGGTGTATGTCGACACGTAACCGTCGCTATGCGTCAGCTTCAGCGTAAGGCCCGTATAGGTACCGGGGAATACGGCTGCATAATAAATCGCGCCCTTGGTGAATGGCCCCGTGAGTTTGACACCCGTGTAGGCAAAGTTCTTAAAAGCATCGACCGTTGGGTTGCCGCTGTTCCAGTTGACGTCAGCCGTACCCGTCATCTTCTCATTGGCATAGATGTGTACACTCTGCACACCATCAGCATTGATGGTGAAAGCCAGGAAACCGCAGACGTTCTTAAAACCAAGTGTAGAACTGCCGCCCTTGGCAATTGCCACCGCACTGCCCTCGGCAAAACTGCCTGCTACGGCACTCTGCTCGGTGGGCACGGTGACGGTGACGACGTCGCCCGCCAGCCTTTCTGCTGCTGCGGCAGCGGGATAAACGGCATATTGCACGACAGCATCAGCCGCAAGGTCGGAAAAGGTGAAGCGGGCACTCTTGGCAGAAAGTATTTCTGTTGCCGTAGAGGTGTGTGCCACGTTGCTCACAAAGGCTGCAACGTTGTCGCCAGCCGACCAGTGAACCTCCGTACCGCTGAGTGAGGTCCTTGTTGCCTCACCACCCTCTTGCTGGGCCGTCAGCACCAGCGGACTGAACGAGACCTTCTGACTCTCCTCATTAGTGCAGGCGGCAGTCAGGAGTGCCAAGGCACCCCACGAGACAAGCATCTTCTTCATGACCAGCCTCCTTCCTGATGCTCCCAGTCCCGCTGTTCGTTGATATCCTCCGTCTGCCCATTGGGACTGGCAATGAGCAAAACGCGGTGCAACTTCAACTGGATCGCTCTTATCAGCGGTTTCTCGTATGGTTTTTTTTTCATTTTTGTTACCAAATCTTAACAGAGTTGCCTTTGGGAATGAACCAATAGATATACACCTTCGTATAACTGGATTTCGCCCCCGCATGATTAGGGAAGGTAGCTGCCTCGCCAGTATCAAGTCTTACAAACCAATATTTTTTTGTTTGCCAAATTTTTGTACCCGTTATTGTCTTTGTTATGAATCTTTCATGCAGGTCAGGCCAATTGTGCTCTGGTCCGTAATCATTGACAAAGTAATCATAGTTACTCCCTTGATGTAGAACCTGGCTAACCGTCTGGGTGGTTCCGACACTGGAACAATTATCTCTTTTATAACCATCCCAAAAAGCATGCCATGTATCCCCTGAGAAGCGGATCATGATGCCGGCTTCCTGCGGGCTCCATTCGCGAATCACTACATAGGTTCCTGTGCTGGCCCCCTCGTTCTTCGTAACCTCAACCTCAGCCCCCAGATAATATTTTTCTTCCAGGTATTTTTCTATTGCCGTTGAGTTTTCCGGCCAGGCAGAAAAAGGAATGAACTTCACGCTTGTAATGATGGGGGCATTCTCCGTTTGGGAGGCTTTCCTAATGGTTACGTTGGCAATCTCGCCAGGGTTGGTGCTTTCCTTGAGTATGGTCTCACCCTCTTCCTGGTTTCCCTCGTCCGTCATTTTCCATGTAATCTTTTTGTCGCCCTCGATGAGTTGGGCTCCTTCCGGCAACCACTTCTTGAACAGCTCTACAGCCTCTTCGTAGGTGTTAACAGGCACGGAAATCTCCGTGGGGTCCGCCTCGTTCAGGTTTGCACCCACCAAATACCCCAGGATGTTGCCCACGGAGTCGGTTTCCACCAAACGATCCTCCAGAAGCTCGAGGTCACTCAACTTGCCAGTATATTCCTCTGATTCTGTCTGAGGATTATCTTCAGAGTCATCATTACTGCACGAACTCAACGCAAACATTGCGCATAATAGCAAATAAAAATACTTTTTCATAATTTGATTATTCATTAATTATCATTTTTCAGCTTCCTTTATCGCGTCGTAGTACCGCTGGATGCGGTCAATCATCTCATCACAGTTGAGATATGTCATATTACTGGGAATCTGCCCCTTGCGCGCCTTCATCTGTTCAATGAGGGCAGGCATATCCTTGTAAGAGATGACTTTCACCTCCGGCATGAACTGACGGTTCATGATATAGATGCGGTCGCCCTGCTCTATTCTCAGGCTCACAGTCGTTACCCAGTCCACATAGTCAGGGTCGTAGAGGAAGTAGTCCTTTGCCCTCTTGTCTGGCTCCTTCTTCATATTATCCTCATCGGGTTGATCCTTTACAGCATAGGGCAATTTAACTTGGGGGTCGGCTACATAATGTACCTGATCCACTTCTTTCACGCCGGGGTTCACCTTGTAGAAGTACGTGGACGGGCCAAAGAACTGGCGGGCAAGGTTCGCGTTCGTGGGGTCTAACTGCTGACTCAAGCGCGGAGCCATGATACTGGAGTATTCCTCCGGAATGTCATACTTAAACAAATCGTCGTCAACGGGGCGCTGTACCGTAACAAATTTATTATTTTTAGCCGTATTGAATGCGCCGTCGGATATGGCATCTGTCTGTTGATTAACGCCCAGACCCTCACGAAATCCTTTGGTGTAGCCGGCCTTTGATCCCGGATAAACGCCAAATGACTGGTTAACCTCCATCGGAGCATTGGCATCATAGACATTGTTGTTCAGCAGGACATTTCCGATAGAAGTCGGGTCCATGAACGAAACCATTCGCATATTGATGAGTCCTGGGTCCTTTAAAGTCTTGTAGTAAGTACGGATTACCTTGCCGGAGGCATCCGTCTCCTCTCCCTTGGCGTAGGCGAGGAAGTTCTTGGCATCACTCCAGAAGGCATCTCCCAACACATAGATGACGGGGGTATTCTGGATGTTCCAAACGCCTTCACCAAAGTGGGTGCCGGCTTTGAAATACTTAGAAGAAATCTTAGGGGAGGCAATGTTGGTGGAGCGCTCCCCACCAATGGTTCCCTGGGTTTCCATCTCGGCATTCAAGTTCAGTTGGGCCTGCAATTGAATATTACCCAGGTTTGACTTGTCGTCTTTGCTGATTGAGCCCGGGTTAATCTGGGAAGCCATCATTCCAGCCATGGTCAAGCCAGCCATAATACCAGCCTGAACCCATGGTCTTTGTTTGTTGGTAGCAGAACCCGCAAATAAAGGACCCAAAGAACCTGCGCCAAAGAAAGAACTTGCAATTCCAAAGATATCGGTAAAGGCGAGGCCCGCTTTGTTGACTTTAGCAGGCAGCAGTCCATATAGGTCGATTTTACCCTTGATGCTCCCTTCGATGTCTCCGTGCATGATGGAGTTCAAGAACACATTGTCCTGGGCAAACAGCAACATGCCGGGAGTGATATAGCCACCTCGCGAAGCCAAGGTCTTGGGACGCAACTGGGACATATCTACGTCGTATGCCCACCAGCCAATACGTGGAATCACTTTTCCCTGACGGCTCATTTGACTTGTGGTGGCACTGGTCATGTACTGGATGTTGGGATAGCCCACAGCCTGCTTGTAAGACATGGAAATACTTTCGTTGTAAGGCACACCATATTGGAAAACGGGATATTCGGCCAGGTCGTCGGAGAAGTTAAGAGACCACATGTGGTCGTTGGCAGCGCTGGCAGGCATATGAGCCTCGTCCATGTAGTAGAAGATACGCAACTGGCCGTTGTACTTATTGTACATGCCAAAGTAATTGTAGTTGGGACGTGACTCAATGCCGGTGAGGTTGAAAACCAACTCCCATTGGTCTTTGTTGATGACCATGCACTGAGCTTCGTCCTCCGGCAGCCATTCTTGAGGAAGGGCGTCCTGAGCCCACGGCAGGGCAACTTCTGTGGTGGTTACCTGCGTGCGGCCATTGACATCCACATAGCTGGTTACCAGCGAAATGTTCTTACAGCTGGCCCAGTCGGCTTCGAACTCCGTATTACAGGAAGTGAGGATTCCTCCGTCATTAAAGCCGGTAGGGAGATCGCTCCCCTGCTTCACGGTGAGGCTGATGATGTCGCCAGTAGAGAGGGTTACGGTACCTTCAATCTGGCGTTCTTCCTGCATGCCGTCCTCTTTTTTCACATTTAGCTTGAGCACCGGATGGCCATTCTTATTCACTCCCTCCTGAGCCTCCACGGTAAGCCAATAGGGAAGGTTGTTGGTTGACGCAACGGTAACAGGTTCAGAAAGTTCGTTCAAAACCAGCAACTCGTAATAATTCTCGTTGATGACAGACAGGGAGTGGGCAAAGGTCTGTGCCTCTCTCGCCCCTATCGTGGCTTCTGTTTCTTTTTCCGAACAACTCAACGCCAGCAGACCTGTGGCGAAAAGCATTAGAAAGTGGAAAATCTTTTTCATTGTTCTATAGATTTTGAATTAATAATTATTATTCTTTATTTGAAATATTCTCCTAAGGTATTGTTGTAGACGCTGCCATACCAGTCGTAGTTGTACATCATGGCGTGGGAGGCCGTAGTGTGGCGGGCCAGTTGGGTGTAAAGGTCGTAAATGGTGATGTCCGGATTCTTCTCCACCTCTTCGCGGAACACTCGGGTAAAGGCATTCGAGAGATAGATGTTGCCCTCTATGACGTCGGCATGGGATTTCTCGCCTGGAGCCGCAGCTGTGAGCACCATCAGTCCGGGAATACCGGTCAGATTCTCGCCAACCGAGCCGCTGAAGCAGGTTTCCATGACCAGCAACATTTTGCGGAAGTTGTCTTGTGCCCCATTGATGGCAGCATGGATCTCTTCTGCAGTGATCTCGCCACCCGCCCAGTTGAGCATGCCATCGTATTTCCCGTGGCCACTCCAGAAGAAGAGCACATTGGTGTTCTTGCTGCCATGAACGACCTGCGGCGTGCGTCCTGTGACATTGCCTTTGAGGATGTTTTCCAGATCGGCAGGGGTGAGCTGACTGATTTTGTAATCGTTCTTGATGTTCAAGTGGAGGTTTTCCCCGTTAGGAGTGACGTGCACCACACCGGGATGGGGATTTTCAGGATCGTTGGCCAGGTCGTCCTCGGTGATGAGCACGATGTGGTCATCATCGTAACCGGCGTTTCTAAGCATACGGTAGATGTCGAGGGCATCTGCCTGGTGGCGGTAGTTATTCCAACCCGTAGAGGTGGCCATCACCACGGCATAGCGGTCTTGGAGGGGCTCGTACTCAAAATCATAGTCTCTGCTGGAAGGAAATAATCTATAACCCATCTCCATATTCCAGAGTTGATCCATGGAGGCCTTGTCGGCATAGTCACTGCGGGTAAGGTACTCCACAAAATGATAGGCCCCATCGTAGAACCGCCAGTGACCGTACCAAGTACCCAGCTGGCTGATGTGGGTCTCGCGGTCAAATACCCAGCTACCAGACGCTCCCGCCATGTTGGGCAACTGGCCGCCACGGATGGCGCGGAACCCTGCGGAAAGACTCTCGATTGTCCATCCCAGTTTGTCTCCATGCCCGTCACAGGCATCCATTACGGCAACAATGGCCTCGCGCACGGTTTCCAGTCCTGCGGTCTCCTTGTGTGCCAACGCCATTCCCAAAAGGGTGAAACAATCATAGAACTGGGCATAGCCGTTTTGGATTTCCTTGCCGGTAAAGGCTTTTCGCATGGCGGGGAAACCGCTTTCTGGACTGCCGCAGAGAGCTATGCCTTCGTATTCGTTTTTCAGTTGTTTTTCCAGGACATCGTTGCTGGCAATATCTGTGCAATAAATGCGGGGGAATTTGATGAGGTCTTGCTTGATGCCTTCCTCCGTCAGTACTTCGTCGAGCCAGAGCATTTCTTCTATGGTCGCTGGAACGAAGAAGACGCCGCTTATGAATTTCATGAGGTCCTGTTCACCGGCAATGGCTTTTACTTGCGCGCGCATACTTTCCTTGTCATGGAAGGGGTAGGTCAATACCATGCGGAAGCCGAGTTCTCTGGCCAGGAAGGGCAGATAGGAGTTGAAGGAAGTGACGTAGTCGTCGGCATCGTCCTGACGGCACAACAGCGTGACGAAGGACGAATACATCTGGTGGGAGATGATGCTCAAGATGGCCTGACATTGGGCAAGGTCGCTTTCTGACATGCAGAAGATGTTGGGAGCCGTACGGTTGCTGCCCGCATAGATGCGCTGAATCTCTGCAGAAGTGACGCTGGGCATCAGTACGGGGATGCGGTACGAAAGGCTCTCCTTGGCCACCATACGGGCGTGACGACTATATTTGGGGCCAATGATGGCAGCATAAGTGTTGTCGTGGGTGATGCGATACACTTCATCCTTCAGGTTCTCGGCAGACTCGTCAACCCATTCCAAGTTCATTGTCACGCTTTTCGATAATCCCTCTTGGGCTTTCACCACGTTTTGGAGAGCCTGCTCAGCTACGGGTTTTATACTGCCCCAGATTTCCTGAGGCATAATCACGGCCACTTTGTAGGAGGTCGTTTCCACGTTTTGACTGGGACTGGGCGTCGGACTTTCGTCCTTGCAACTCCAGAAAAACAGAATCGTGAATAGGAATATCAGTTTAGTACGCATGGGTCATCTCCTTTTCTTTTGCGGTTTCTATGTATTGCGCTTCCAGCGCCTCGTATTCGTCCCTTTGAGGGAAGTTTTCTCTGTACCTATGGACGTGAGTGGGTAATCCAAAGAAGCGGTCGTTGTATAGTATACGCACATGACCGGTGGACAGACCAAAGTCCTTATGTACAGGCCACGATTGGCCAGCAAGCCACTGGTTTATATAGGTCTTGATGATTTCTCCCATATCGTAAATGAGAGAATATGGCAGCCAGTCAGAGAACATACTACAGTCTTCCCCGATGCCCATGGAATACATATAATGATTGTGGGAGTAGGCGTAGGCTCCCATCCGGGAAGCGCCACACACCGGCGCCAGACAAACATTGACAGCATCGTAGTATTCATCCCTTGTATTCAGCAGGGTGAACAACTCGTCGGGCATGTTGGTGCCGCGGTAGCTGTCTGCCAGCACAATGCGGTGACATTCCTGTCCGCCAGCATCCCGATAACCATCCTCAATGCCGTCGGCCACCGCGTCCATCATGCGGTCGCCGTCAAAAGCCTTGAAGATATGCAACTCATGACGCTTGCTGAGGGCTCCGGCCAGCCAAGCCCCGCCGTAGCGTTTCAGTTGCAAGGTGGAGAGACCGTTGGGCATTTCCTTTTGGCTATCTACCAAGAGGATGCGCCCGGCTCCAGGGTGAAGCTCTTGTGCCAGAGACTCGTACTGAGGACCACAGAGGATAAGGGCTTTCTCTGCAGTTCCATTGGTTGTGAAATTATTCATAAGGGCAAGGGCCTCGGCTTGGCTCTTGGGTCTTATGAGATGAACCTTCATATCTAGATGTGCTGCCTGACTTTCCGACACGGACTTGAGAATAGCGTCGTCGTAACCTGCACCAGAGAAACCGGAATTCCACGCAAAGAGAACCGTCAGGTCTTTTCTGGACGGGGATTCGACCTGCAGTTCGTCCTTTGAACAGGCTGTAAAAAATGTGGCGAAGGATAGCAGCAGGATATAGGAATAAAGAATCTTTTGTTTCATCTTGATGAATTGTTAGGTTAGTCAGCATGGATAAACACCGCAAAGATACGAATTTTCCACGAAAGAAAAAACGAAAATTATATTTTTTTCTTTTTCCTCT
>CAMHEA010000092.1 GCA_946184025.1 uncultured Prevotella sp. | reverse complement strand
TTGAGGAGTTTTTCAATTACTTGTTGTAAATTTGCACTTGCTTGTTGAATTTGCACCTTGTTAATAACCTTTAAAAATGTTGAGTATATGCATTGATTTTGCAAGAAAAAGTGTATGTTTGCATTCTATATCTATGCGGAAAAGCATGATAGAGAGTTATATTCCTTAAAAACAAATAATTAATTTAGAGTAATGAAAATGAAGAGATTATCAATATCTTTTTTGTTATTGTCTGTAGCAGTTGCCTTGTCTGCGATGCCGGCAAAACGTGGGTTGTGGACAACCTTGAAGTTGACTGACGGCAAAGAGGTGCGTGCGCAGTTGTGCGGTGACGAACACATGCGCTACATGCAGGCTGAAGACGGTACGCGTTATACGTTGAACGGAGAAATTCTGACCTCTGACCGTATGCAGAAAATGGTGCAGCGGGCACAGCAGCGACGTTCGATACTGGGCAAAAGCCATGCGGCAAAGCGTGAGAAGATGCGTCGTGCCATCGGCAGTCCGACGGCCTATAAGGGCGAAAAGCGCGCACTGGTCATCATGGCTGAGTTCACTGACAAGAAGTTTGCCGCTGGGCATGGGCAGGAAAAGTTTCACGATATCCTCAACAAGAAAGGTTATTCGACCTCTGAAGGCTTCAGGGGGAGTGCGCATGATTATTTCTGGGATCAGAGCGGACATCAGTTCAGTCTCTGGTTTGATGTAGTGGGGCCGTATAAGCTTTCTCAGAAGTATAGCTACTATGGTGCCAACGACTCCAATGGCGAAGAAATGGACAGCAGGCTCACCGCTTTCGTGCGCGAATCGGTGGAAGCGGCATCGGCAGCTGTCCCCGATGGCAGCGTCTATGATTGGGACGGTGACGGCGTGGCGGATCTGGTGTTCATCGTCTATGCCTACAAAGGTGAAGCAGACTCGCAAATCCAGAATACCATCTGGCCTCACATGTATAACTACAAGCTTATGACGGACGAGCCGCTCTACCTCAACGGCGTGGAAATAGACACCTATGCGTGCAGCAACGAGATACAGGGCGACGGCGGCATCTGCGGCATCGGCACGTTCTGCCATGAGTTCAGCCATTGTCTGGGCTTTCCCGACTTCTATGATGTTAATTATGGAAGCATCGTTGGAACCGATGAATATGACCTGATGTGCAGCGGTGGATACAATGGTAACGGCTTTTGCCCTCCTGCCTATACGAGCTATGAACGTTGGACGGCAGGCTGGCAGGAGCCGATAGAGCTTGATGCAGACCGCTCTGTGGAGGAAATACAGCCATTTAGTGAGTGGGGAAACTCCTACATTATTTATAATAAGGCTCATCCCGACGAGTATTACATCATGGAGAACCGCCAGAAGAAGGGCTGGGATGAGGAGATTCCAGGAAAAGGGCTTTTGGTGTATCATGTAGACTACGACAAGGATATCTGGGATTTCAATGTTCCGAACTCCAAAGGCGACTTCAGGAAATATGACGGTCCTGTGAACGACCATGAACGAATGGCCATCGTCAAGGCCAATAACCGTAACAGTGGATATAACAGGAGTGGATTTCCTTATCCCTACGGCACGAATAACGAACTGACGAAAGAATCCACGCCTGCGGCGAAGCTGTATAACGCGAACGTGGACGGCACGAAATATCTTGATGGAGAACTGACGGGCATTAAACAGAATAGCAACGGAACGATTTCGTTCGTATTCCGCAACGGCGTGGAGCCGGAGGAGACGATTGAACCGGTCGATGCGGCTCCTGTCTTTGAGGTGGTTGAGGAAGGCGAACCGGGTCCGATGCTGGACAGCAACCCCATTGTGACGGACGGATACTTCGAGAAAGTGGCTTCCGTCGATGAGATTGTGCCCGAAAAGGAGTATATCTTGGTTAACGAGGAAAAGCAGATGGCGATTGGAAAGTTCAGTACCGGATTCTTTGTCGCTGTACCGGCTCAGTTCGAGGAGGACGCACTTACCGTCAGCGGTACGACGGCCTTGAAGCTGGAAAGCAATGAAGGTGGGAACTATACGCTTCAGCTGCCCAGTGGCAAATACCTGACGACCGAGAAGGCGAAGCTCCTCTATACGGCGAAGGAGGCTTCGGCCGTATGGACTGTAGAACAGACCGAGAAGGGACTTGTGGTCTCTGCCTCTCCTTTGGGAACCATCTTGTTCTGTAGTAACGCGGAGTCGGCTCCGTATTTCGTCAACGACGTGGAAGCGCAGGAGTCTGCTGTCCTCTATGTGAAGGTTGAGAAAGAAGAGCCAACGCCACCGGGACCAGATGATCCAGAGACTGCCATTCGCGAACTGCAGTCGGTACAGGCATCGCCGTATCGCATCTATACCCTTGACGGACGCTATGTCGGTACAGACCTGCGCACACTCCGGCAAGGAGTGTATGTCGTCAACGGGCGGAAAGTGGTGAAATAACCTGTAAAAAGAAAGCTCCCCCGGCCTCAATGGAAGGTCGGGGGAGCTTGCTTCTTGTAGGATTGCTTAGTTGCGGAAGACCAGTCCGTCGCCGAACGAGTCGATGATGATGGGCTTTTCGCGTTTCACCGTTTCTGCCAGCAGCTGTTTGGAGAGGTCGTTGAGTACAAAATGCTGAATGGCGCGCTTCACCGGACGGGCACCGAAGTCAGGATCGTAGCCTTCTGTGGCCAGAAAGTCGATGGCTTGCGGCGTAACTTCGAGTTCGAATCCTTGCGGTTCCAGCATCTTCTTGACGCGTTCGAGCTGCAACCTGACAACGCTTGCAATCTGTTCTTTCGTCAGTGGCTGGAAGGTAATGATTTCATCAATCCTGTTCAGGAACTCCGGCCGCATCGTTGCACGCAGCATCTCGCGCGAAGCGTTGCTGGTCATAATGATGATGGTATTCTTGAAGTTCACCGTCCGACCCTTGTTGTCGGTCAGACGACCGTCGTCAAGCACCTGCAACAAGGTGTTGAACACGTCGGGATGAGCCTTCTCTATTTCGTCGAACAGCACCACAGAGTAGGGCTTCCGGCGTACGGCCTCCGTCAACTGACCACCTTCGTCGTAGCCGATGTAGCCCGGAGGAGCACCGATGAGGCGGCTCACGGTGTGCTTCTCTTGATACTCGCTCATGTCAATGCGTGTCATCATCGACTCATCGTTGAACAGATATTCGGCCAAAGCCTTTGCCAGCTCTGTCTTTCCGACCCCCGTTGTGCCGAGGAAGATGAAAGACGCAATCGGACGCTTGGGGTCTTGCAGCCCGGCGCGGCTCCGGCGGACGGCATCGCTGACGGCATTGATGGCTTCGTCTTGTCCGACGACACGCTTGTGGAGTTCCTCTTCGAGATGAAGGAGTTTCTCGCGTTCGCTTTGCAGCATCCGGTTGACGGGAATACCCGTCCAACGGCTTACCACCTCGGCGATGTCGTCGGCTGTAACTTCCTCGCGCACCAGTCGGTTCTCTGCGTTTTCGGTGCTTCCTGAGAATCCGGCGGTTTCGGAATTACCGGATTGGCCGGCCAGTTCGCGCTGGATGCGCTTGATATCTTCCTCCAACGCTTGCAGTTTGCCGTACCGAATCTCAGCCACACGTTGATAGTTGCCTTCGCGTTCGGCCCGTTCGGCTTCAAACCGCAGCTGTTCCATCTGCTGTTTGTCCTGCTGAATCTGATTGACCAGTGCCTTTTCGCCTTCCCACTTGGCGCGGAAAGCATGTTCCTGTTCGCGCAGTTCGGCAATTTCCTTGTCCAGTTGTTCCAGTTTCGGCGTGTCGTTTTCGCGCTTGATGGCTTCGCGTTCAATCTCAAGCTGCATCAGTCGTCGGGTAATCTCGTCCAGTTCCTCTGGCACGGAGTCCCGTTCCATGCGCAGTTTGGCCGCAGCCTCGTCCATCAGGTCGATGGCTTTGTCTGGAAGGAATCGATCGCTAATGTAACGCTCCGACAGTCGCACCGCAGCGATACATGCGTCGTCCTGTATACGCACCTTGTGGTGATTCTCGTAACGCTCTTTCAGTCCTCGCAGAATGGAGATGGCACTCAGTTCGTCGGGTTCTTCCACCAGCACTGTTTGGAAACGGCGTTCCAGTGCTTTGTCCTTCTCGAAGTATTTCTGATATTCGTTGAGCGTTGTAGCACCAATAGCCCGCAGTTCTCCCCTTGCCAATGCAGGTTTCAGGATGTTGGCAGCATCCATTGCACCCTCACCGCCACCGGCACCAACCAACGTATGGATCTCGTCGATAAAGAGGATGATGCGTCCTTCGGCTGCCGTCACCTCCTTGATGACGCTTTTCAGACGTTCTTCGAACTCACCCTTGTATTTCGCACCGGCCAGCAGCGCACCCATATCGAGCGAATAGAGTTGCTTTTCCTTTAAGTTTTCCGGTACGTCGCCGCGTACGATACGCCCGGCCAGGCCTTCGACGATGGCCGTCTTGCCTGTACCTGGTTCACCGATGAGGATCGGGTTGTTCTTCGTTCGGCGCGACAGGATCTGCAATACGCGTCGGATCTCGTCGTCGCGGCCGATAACAGGATCCAATTTGCCTGCCCGCGCATCTTCAACGAGGTTGCGTGCATATTTGGACAGGGCTTGATAGTTCTCGTCGGCACTCTGGCTCTGCACCTTCTGACCCTGGCGCAGCTCCGCAATGGCTTTCGCCAGTTCCTTTTCCGTTACACCAGCATCCTTGAGGATGCGGCCCGCCGTGCTGTTTACAGCTAAGAGAGCCTGCAACAGGGGCTCCACGCTTACGAATTCGTCGCCCGCTTTCGTCGCCATGTCCTGTGCTTGCAACAGCACCTTGTTGGCATCTGCCGAGAGGTAAGGCTCACCGCCCTGCACACGGGGCAGATGTTGCAGCTCGCTGTTGACCAGCGTGTCTATCTGTAAGGCATTCACGCCTAATTTCTGAAACAGGAATGTCGTCACATCCTTGGCTTTCTGCATCACACCGGCCAACAGGTGGACAGGCTCAATGACCTGTTGCCCATTGCGCTGTGCCGTGTTTACGGCCTCTTGGATGCTCTCCTGTGCTTTAATGGTAAATTTTTCTAATGTCATATCAATCTCCTTTCTTTGTTTGTTTCGTTGTTTCTGGTTCTGTTATCGTTGTTTCAAGTGTTGTGCCGAAGCAGATGAAATGCCAAACTGGCATGTTTCTATGTCAATTTGTCGTTCCGAAGACATCTCCTTCCGCTAAAAAGCAATGCACAAAAAAGCCCGCCTCCATGCGGAGACGGGCCTGATAGTGATTCCCTATCCTAAAAATGAAATCTGTTTCGTGTCAGATTATTTGCGAACGAGTTTCTTACCGTTGGCAATAACCACACCCTTCGTGTTAGCGTTGACGCGCTGGCCGGCGATGTTGTAGTAAACGTTCTTAACGTTCTTCTCAGCTGCAACAGTTGCAATGCCGTCAGTAGCGGGAACAACGGAAACTTCGCAACTGCGAGTGTTGTCGCCATTGTCTGTCAGCGTGAAGGTAAGGTCGTAAACGCCGGCTTCTGCAATTTCGAAGGTCCAGTCGTTGCCTGATCCCGACGGATATTCGTTAGCCCAGCTATGTGCCCAAACGCTCTTGTAAGCGTAGGTGCCAGCCTCCAGCTCAATGCCTTTCAGCTCCAGAGTATAGGTACCGTCACCGTTGTCGGTCATCGTGTTGTTTTCATCAGCGGGATCCCAGTTTGTTCCGAATACCTTCGGGTCGCCTACGATTGTCATTACTTCATCAATAATTTCAACGCCTTCTACCTTCAATTTCATTGTTGAAGCGTTAAAGGTAATTTTCCATTTACCCGGCATGATGGTCATTGTTGGCTCATTGCACTTGATGATGTCCCACTCTGAACCATCAACAAGAACCGGCTGGGGGTCGCCACCGTCGACACCGTGAGCTTCTTCTTCAGACTTCGGCCAAACACCAAAGCGGTGGTTTGCATTCAGGTTTCCCCAGTCACCATCGAATTCAGCCAGGTCTGTAAGGGCGAACCATTTCTGAGCGGTGATCTCTACGGTAATTGTGTTGGTAACACCGTCTTCTGCCAGTTCCATGGGTACGGTAGGACCTGCTGCCCATTCGTTACCCAGAGGTGCATTACCAATGAGATAGAACTGCTGTGCGTTAGCTGTGAGTGCCATAGCGGCAACAGCGATAAGTGTAAAAATCTTCTTCATAAGTCTGATTGTTAAAAGTTTAATAATAATTTTAGGTGGATAGTAAAACCATTTTCAAATGCAAATATCGGAAATCTTTTTGATACGGAAATGTAAATGGCTTGTTATTTGATGGATTTTTACCTATTTTAACAATAGGATTTCGCTTGGTACGGGAGCCTCATGACGGAAAAACTGCGGGCACGCCATGCTTTGATGGATGTGCCCGCAGCCAGTCTGTTCGTGTCAGGTTCTCTGTTAATGGGTTCTTTCTTTTCTGATAGCTGTCGTTTGCTATGGGTTACTTGTTGCAAACCTTCTTGCCGTTGACAATGAGGATGCCCTTGGTATTGGCATTGACGCGTTGTCCGGACAGGTTGTAGTAAACCGTGGACACGCCTCCCTCGGTGTGGATGGCATGGATGTCGTCAACGATGGGCGTGTTGCTGCTGATAGAGAAGGTCACCTCATGGGTGTCAGGATTGAAGGTGACACAGATGCTGGAACCGTTTTCCTCTACCGTTGCTATCAGGCTGCCGGCTGGATTTTCGTCAGTTTTTTCTATGCCGTAGTAAGGATCGTCCCAGTTGTGGTTGGTGCGCACCTTGAACTCATAGGTACCTGCGGGCAAGTCTTCAATCTCTACGGTGTAGAGTCCGTCGCTGCCGCGTGTCATGTCGTAGTCGATGGTCCATCCATCGCCGAAGAAATTGCCAATGACGGAGTAGATGTCGTCATCAATAGGTTGCGGACCGGGCCCGGGATTGTCGCCGCCATCGCCAACAACGGCTGTAATTTCGTGCGTGTCAGGATTGAAGGTGATGGTGACCGTGGCGTTGTCGCTCTCTACGGTGAGCTGCTCGTTGACCTCAGGCAGATCGGGATAGGAGACGGCCCATCCGTGGTTGAGGCGCACCTTGTACTCATAGCTGCCGGCAGCAACGTTCGGAATGCTGACGCTGTAGGTTCCGTCTTCGTTCTTGGTCATGTCGTAATCGGTCTTCCATGTGTCTCCGAAGAAGTCTCCGATGACCGACCAAACTTTTTCAGGTGCTTCGCCGCCGCCTTCGGTGACGATGGCGTTGACCTCATGGGTGGTTTCGTTGAAGGTGACAACAACGGTGGAGTTGCCGGTCTGCACTTCAAAGAGGTAGTTGTCGGCTCCCACTCCCCATTCCGTGTCGCCCAACTCGCTCCATGCATGGTTCGTCCTTACCTTGATGGCATAGGAGTCTGCGGCCACGTTGGTAAAGGTGTATTTGTAGAGTCCGTCGCTTTCGTCCTTCGTCATGTCGTAGTCTATGTCCCAGTTGTCGCCGTTGATGGTTCCGATAACGGAGTATACGTTGTCTCCGCCGGGGCCTGGTGTGACACTTCCGCCTTCGATTTTATGAGTGACGGCGTGTGTGACGGGGTCGAAATAGATGGTGACGGTGGCTCCGTCGCCCTCGACGATGACCCAGTAGTTTCCGTCAGGATTCTCGCCGGTGGGCTCTCCGCCCCATTCCGTGGAACCGTCGGTGCTCCACTTGTGGTTGGAACGCACCTTGAGCTGATAGGTAGCAGCGGTCAGGTTCGTGAAGGTGGCATAGTAATAGTTGCCGTCTGTGGCCTTCGTCATGTCCGTATCGACATCCCAGTTGCCGTTGATGGTACCGATAACGGAATAAGTCGTCTCAGTGGGATGGGGAGGAGTGACCTCGCCGCTTCCCGATACGGTGGCGTTGACCTCATGCGTGGCCTCGTTGAAGGTCACGACGTTTGGCGAGTTTTTAGGATCGGTATTTGCACCATAGGAAACGGTCCAGTCGTGATCCACGCGCACTTTGAACTCATAGTCTCCAGCTGCAATACCCGTGAAGGTAGCTTTGTAGAGACCGTCGCTGGTGTCGGGCGTCATGTCCGTGTCGACATTCCAGTTGCCGTTGATGGTTCCGATGACCGAATAGGTTGCTCCATAGCCCGTAGCCGTGAGCAGGACCATCATCAATAATGTAAGGATTTTCTTCATTTAGATAGCATCAATTAAGTTAATATATTGTTTGTAGGTTTTTAGAAAAAATGTCAGGTCCTTTGTTTGCTGGGTGTAAAGGTAGCAGGATTTTCTTTATGCAACATCTTGTTTGTATGGTAAATCCGTACTCTTTTTATGCAATCGGTTGCATGGGAAAGCCTTGCCGGATCATCCATCCATGGTGGGAAAGGGGAGGAACTGCCAGCTGTCAGCCACCCTTCCCAGACAACGTTTCTTGCATTTTTGTTCAGTCTTCTAACTCGCTGAGCTTCAATGGTTTATCGAATCGGATTTGGTCGCGAGAATTTTTAATTTAAAAATTCTCAAAAAATAAATTATTAATTCCCTAAGTTCAAGATAGAAGTGCAAAATCCGTAGTGTGGCGCAAGCCTTAAAATC
>CAMHEA010000091.1 GCA_946184025.1 uncultured Prevotella sp. | reverse complement strand
CACTTCATACTTCACATAGCAGCGTTCTTGGTTTCGCAAATCCCGGAGCACCTCGCTCAATACATATTTCAAAGTGTCGTTCTGAACCTCCCTGCGCGGTTTCCCCTGCGGGTCCGCCACCGTGACGTAGCGCGTATAGCTGACATCAAAGGTGGTTCCATAGAGGTGACAGCTGTTCTCCGTTGCATTACGGTTGCGCCTGCGCAGCTTTTCAACATCGGTCTTGGTCCTCAAGACACTTGTGACAACAATCTTGTGCAGGGGAATATGCTTGACTTGCAGGCTGTCAAAGAAGTTTCGCCCGATATCGTGAAGCAATACGGAAGCCCGGGGAACAAGATAGGGAATACTGGCCGACAACTCCTTCACATAGTAATACGGATCACTGCCGACGTAGACCAACTCCGTCTTACGCGCTTCTGCATCCTCCCTGTTCCAAACGGGTTTCACGCCAAAGTGCCGGGCGGCCGTCAGCTGCAAGTCATTGGTGTCTGGAAACTCCTTCCGAAAACTCGGGACACTCAGAATCGGATGCTTACCGTTAAAGAAACGGCCCAAAGCAACACTGTCGCCACCTTTTCCGACAAAGGAAGAGCTGTCTGCATCCTGCCGTCCGTCACGGCTCTCCCCTCCCAGCGTGTCGTCACTGAAAAGAACCTCTGACGAATCCATTGCCGCCTGTCCCTCAGCCAGGCCGCCATAAGTCGTTCCGGCAACCGACGGAAAGCACCACCGCACCACCGCAAGCAGCAGCGTCGTGGCCAGAAATCCCACGAGGAACCTATTTTTTGATATTCTCCATTTCTTCATTTGCGGTGCAAAGGTACGAAAAAAACGAAATAAGCAAGCAACAAACAAACGCATTCGTTGATCCAAACGTGAGTTTTTTCATGCCATCACAGACTCAGCCAGCAAGTCAGACTACACTTTTTCCGAAAAAAACGTTTGTTGCCAGATGCTATACCACAAACTTTTACTACCTTTGCAGCCTAAAAGCAAAAGAAAACAAGACATTGACCGAGAAACATATCATACTGGAAGACATTGACCCCGTGATGCTCTACGGGGCAGGTAACGCCCATCTGCAAATCATCAAGTCGCTCTTTCCGAAGCTGCGCATCATTGCCCGCGGCAATGTAATCAAAGTGCTGGGTGACGAAGAACAGATGTGCCAATTCGAGGAGAATCTGGAGACCATGCGCAAGCATGTGCTCCGCTTCAACCGTATTACCGACGAAGACATTGTGGACATCGTCAAGGGCATCAAGACCAAGGAAGAGGCGGTGAAGGGCGTGGTCGTCTACAGCCTGTCGGGCCGTCCCATCAAAAGCCGGTCTGAGAACCAGCAACGGCTGATTGATGCCTTCAACGACAACGACATGGTCTTTGCCGTAGGACCGGCCGGAACCGGCAAGACATACCTGAGTATTGCCTTAGCCGTCAAGGCGTTGAAAGAAAAGACGGCCAAACGAATCATCCTCTCCCGCCCTGCCGTTGAGGCTGGCGAGAAGCTGGGATTCCTGCCAGGCGACATGAAAGACAAGATTGACCCTTACCTGCAACCCCTCTACGATGCCTTGGAAGACATGTTGCCGGCCGTGAAGCTGCAAGACATGATGGAGAAACACACCATCCAGATAGCCCCGCTGGCATTTATGCGCGGACGCACATTGAGCGATGCCGTGGTGATTCTGGATGAGGCTCAGAATACGACCCCTGCCCAGATTCGCATGTTCCTCACCCGTATGGGCTGGAACACGAAGATGATTATTACGGGCGACATGACGCAGATAGACCTGCCGCGTGAGCAGAAAAGCGGACTCCGCGAAGCACTCCGTATCCTGACGGGCATCGAAGGTATCGGCGTGGTGGAACTGGGAAAGAAAGACATTGTCCGCCATAAGCTCGTTACGCGCATCGTTAATGCTTACGAGGCAGCCGACAAGGCGGCTAAGGAAACACTGGCAAAGCCCGGTCAGCCCACCGATGTGCCCTTAGAACAAGCGGACTGAAGCCTGGAGAGAAAGCAATATAGGCTATATGATTCGGCAATACAGACTATATAATCCAGTAATATAGGCTATCTTATAAAGTAATACAGGCTATATTACTTCATCAAAGAATACGGGAAGAAGGACAAGAGAACTTCATGGAAACGGAGAAAAGAATTACTTTCATAAAAATAGTAAAAGGCATTGGCACTCTGCTACTTCAGCACAGCATTCAACCGACCGGCAAGGGGCTGTGGCCAAACGATGTCTCTGTTGGTTCTGGCGCACCTGCCAGCAGCTTCCCACCCCTGAAAGAAACAGAAGTTACAGGAATTTTATCTCGTTTTTTAGCCAGATAGATGCGTATTCCAAAAAAAATGCGTACATTTGCATTCAAATATAAATAAGGTATAAGGTAAAAGATGAAAGCATTAACACACACAGACTTCCACTTCGAAGGACAGAAGAGCGTATACCATGGAAAGGTGCGCGACGTGTATGACATTAACGACGACCTGATGGTCATGGTTGCCACGGACAGAATATCGGCATTCGACGTGATCCTGCCCAAAGGCATTCCTTTCAAGGGACAGGTGCTGAATCAGATTGCGGCCAAGTTTCTGGACGCAACGGCTGACATCTGCCCCAACTGGAAACTGGCCACCCCCGATCCAATGGTCACAGTGGGACTGAAATGTGAGGGTTTCCGTGTAGAAATGATTATCCGAGGCATCCTGACGGGCAGTGCCTGGCGCGACTACAAGAAAGGTGTGCGCGAGATCTGCGGCGTAAAACTTCCCGAAGGCATGCGCGAGAACGAGCGTTTCCCCGAGCCCATCATCACTCCGACGACCAAGGCCGACGAAGGACACGACCTGAACATCTCCAAGGAAGACATCATCGCACAGGGAATCGTCAGTGCTGAAGACTATGCCATCATGGAAGACTATACGCGCAAGCTGTTTGCGCGCGGTCAGGAAATAGCGGCCAAGCAGGGACTGATTCTCGTCGACACAAAGTATGAGTTCGGAAAACGCGACGGAAAAGTCTACCTCATTGATGAAATCCACACGCCTGACTCCAGCCGCTACTTCTATGCCGACGGCTACGAGGAGAAGTTCAAGAACGGCGAGCCCCAGAAGCAGTTGTCCAAGGAATTCGTCCGTCAGTGGCTCATTGAGCACGACTTTATGAACGAACCCGGACAGACCATGCCGGAGATTACCGATGAATATGCTGAGAGCGTCAGCGACCGCTACATTGAGCTCTACGAGCACATCACCGGTGAGAAATTTGACAAGGTAGCAGAAGAAGGCGACATCGCTGTCCGGATTGAAAAGAACGTCAGCGCATATCTGGCAACAAGATAGACAAATAGTGTACGAGCAAGAAAAGATAACGCCCTATCACGAAGGTGAAAAAGGAAAGCAGGTGGAAGCGATGTTCGACAACATCGCACCCACCTATGACAAGCTGAACCATCGCCTTTCGTGGGACATAGACCGAGGTTGGCGCAAGAGGGCCATTAAGCAACTGGCTCCACACAAACCGCAGGTCATCCTTGACATGGCCACAGGAACAGGCGACTTTGCCATTCTGGCTGCCAGGATGTTACACCCCCGGCAGCTGATTGGTGCCGACATTTCGGAAGGAATGATGCAAATCGGCCGCGAAAAGGTTGCCGCCTTACGGCTTGACGATACCATTTCATTCCAAAAGGAAGACTGTATGCAACTGTCGTTCGACGACAACCAGTTCGATGCTGTCATCGCCGCGTTCGGCATCCGAAACTTCCAAGACCTAGACCAAGGCTTGAACGAGATGTGCCGCGTGCTGAAAAAAGGTGGGCATCTGAGCATCGTGGAACTGACGGCACCTGTTTCTTTCCCCATGAAGCAGCTTTTCAAGCTCTACTCGCATACGGTATTACCTTTTTACGGGCGCATCATCTCGAAAGACCGTAGTGCCTACGAATATCTTACGGCCACCATCGAAGCCTTCCCGCAAGGTGAGCAGATGGTGGAAATCCTGCAAAAAGCCGGCTTCAGAAAGGCTTCCTTTCAGCGACTGACATCAGGAATCTGCACGATGTATTTCGCCGAGAAATAAAACTGCCATCAAACACAACAAGACTATGGATAAATACGGACTTATCGGCTTTCCACTGGGACATTCGTTCTCAATCAGCTACTTCAATGAGAAGTTTGAGAATGAAGGAATTGATGCCGTCTATGAGAATTTCGAGATTCCCCAAATTGAGAATCTACAGGAAATCCTGAGTGTCACCCCCACCCTGAGAGGACTGAACGTAACCATCCCCTACAAGGAACAGGTCATCAGCTACCTCGACAACGTCAGCCCGGAAGCACGCGCCATCGGTGCCGTCAACGTCATCAAGGTGGAACACAAGGGTAATGATACCATCCTGACCGGCTATAACTCCGATGTAATCGGGTTCACCAAGAGCATTGAGCCCATGCTGGAACGCCACCATAAGAAAGCGTTGATACTGGGAACTGGAGGCGCATCAAAGGCTATTAACTACGGACTCAAGGCGTTGGGTCTGGAAACGCTATTTGTCAGCAGGACGAAACGTCCCGGGTGCATCTGCTATGAAGATGTCACCCCCGCCCTCATCAAGGAATACAACGTCATCGTCAACTGCACACCCTTAGGTATGTATCCTAAAATCGAACAGTGTCCCGACCTGCCCTATGAAGCCATGGACAGCCATACCTTGCTATATGATCTCATCTACAATCCGGACGAGACCCTATTCATGTCGAAAGGAGCCGAACACGGAGCCACGGTGAAGAACGGCCTGGAAATGCTTCTTCTGCAAGCCTTCTCCAGCTGGGAATTCTGGAATGGGGGGAGAGTGTAGACAGGAAAAAAAAGGAGACCGAAAACAAGAGTTCAGCGCCCTAACGCCCTGTATCATGAACTATTAATTTTCATCATTCAATGGACAACCGCTATATGATGCGCGGCGTGAGTGCCGCCAAAGAAGATGTGCACAACGCCATCAAGAACATCGACAAGGGAATCTTTCCGCAGGCATTCTGCAAGATCATTCCCGACATACTCGGAGGAGATCCCGAGTATTGCAACATCATGCACGCCGACGGGGCTGGCACGAAATCCTCCCTCGCCTACATGTATTGGAAAGAGACGGGCGACCTCTCTGTCTGGAAAGGCATCGCACAGGACGCAATCGTAATGAACACCGACGACCTCCTGTGTGTGGGTGCAGTAGACAACATCCTCGTATCTTCCACCATCGGACGCAACAAGAAACTCATCCCCGGCGAAGTGATCTCCGCCATCATCAACGGCACCGATGAACTGCTGGGCGAACTACGGCAGATGGGTATCGGCATCTACCCCACTGGCGGCGAAACAGCTGACGTAGGCGACCTCGTCCGCACCGTCATCGTAGACTCTACCGTTACCTGTCGCATGCGAAGGAGTGATGTCATCGACAACGCGAACATCCGTCCCGGCGATGTCATCGTCGGACTCAGCTCCACAGGACAAGCCACCTACGAGCAACGCTACAACGGAGGCATGGGCTCCAACGGACTCACCAGTGCGCGTCACGACATGTTCAGCAAATACTTAGCCGAGAAATACCCAGAAAGCTACGACCACGCTGTACCCGATGAGCTCGTCTACAGCGGCCGTTATCGACTGGACGACTCTGTAGAAGGCTCTCCTGTCAATGCTGGACAGCTCGTACTCTCACCCACCCGCACCTATGCGCCGGTGATAAAAAAGATTTTAGACGAACTTCGGCCGGAAATCCATGGCATGGTACACTGCACAGGCGGTGCACAGACAAAGGTATTGCATTTCGTAAGCGACAACTGCCGTGTCATCAAGGACAACATGTTCCCCGTGCCCCCACTCTTCCGCGCCATCCACGAAAGTTCCGGCACAGACTGGAAGGAAATGTATCAGGTCTTTAACATGGGGCATCGCATGGAAATCTATGTCCGGCCAGAGGTGGCTGAGCAAGTCATGGCAATCTCAAAAACGTTCAACATCGACGCACAAGTTGTCGGACACATCGAAGAAGGACAACGCTCACTCACCATCAAGTCTGAGTTCGGAACGTTTGAATACTGAAATATGCTTCTGCGGAGTTACAATCCGCTGGATAAAGCTTCTGAAACGGAAAATCTCCCCTGCTTTTTTACACGCAGGGGAG
This sequence comes from uncultured Prevotella sp., assembly GCA_946184025.1. GTDB lineage: Bacteria > Bacteroidota > Bacteroidia > Bacteroidales > Bacteroidaceae > Prevotella. Next base: position 2,407 of record CAMHEA010000091.1, on the reverse strand, counting down.
ATTTGGTTTATATATGTGAGACTTATATATATAAGGTGAAAAGATTTCGCAATGTGCTTTTTGCCGTCTTGTATGACAACCCACGAATAGGAGTTGCTGACGCACTGGCCGCTGAAGTTGGCATGGTTGAAGGAAAGCGACTTCTTCATAACCATTAAAGTAAGGTTACTTCCATTCGTCAATGAAATTGACAATGTTTTCTTCCTTTTTCTGGAAAAATAATGAAAAAAGAGGTAAAAAAAGAGTGAGAGAACGAGTTTTCTCCAATTTTTCATTATCTTTGCCATCAAATCATTGCAAATGAAGGATATGGGACATCATTTGTCGGCATTTATATTAATGGCTGTCATACCATCATAATGATGGCAGGCTGTACTGGATACATTGGTGAATGCTTGCCGACTGCGGCATGATGAAGAACGGACACTGAAATGGGATGCTGAACTGGTGGCCTTGTGCCGACAAAAAGAGCGAGGATACGGAGGCTCTGCGCAACGAGGCAGAGATGGCTGTTCCGCTATCCCACATGGGCAGCGGGAACAAAGTCCCAACCATTTAATTAATTAAGGTATTAAAGTAATAAATTAGAGAAATGAAAAGGATTCATGCAATGGTCGCAGCCGCCATGATGGCTGCCGTAAACATCTCGGCACAGGAAGAGTCTGTGCAACCCTACATCCCGCTCGACAACCTGCCGCGCCTGCTCGACATCATGCCCGAACCGCCCGCCTTCGACAGTCCGGAGTTTGCCAATGACGTGGTGCGCTATGGCTGGGGCAAGCAACAGCGGCAGGACGAGGAGCGCGTGGCAATGGCCATCGCCGATGCCGAGTGGAACGACCATGCCAAACTCTTCCTACAGTGGAAGGATGCCTTCGGACTGGAAATCAACGAGGCCGCGACACCTGAAATCTGGAAACTGATGGAGACCAGTCTGGCCACCACAGACCCCATGCGCAAGGAGACGAAGGCCTACTACCACCGCCAGCGCCCCTTTGAGCGTTTCGACGACACGATGCCTTCACATGAAGAGGACGACCTACGCGGCGAGGGCAGTTACCCTTCAGGCCACAGTCTGCGCGGATGGACCATCTCTCTGCTGCTGGCACAAATAGCCCCGGAGCGTGCCGCCAAGATATTCAGTCGTGGCTGGGACTACTGCCAGAGCCGCGTCATTGTGGGTGCCCACTGGCAGAGTGATGTCGATAACAGCCGCACCGCCGCCAGCATCGGCTTCTGCGCCCTACAGGGCTGTGACGAGTTCATTGCCCAAATGAAGAAGGCTCAGCAGGAGTATAAGGAAAAGACAGGCCAGACCGTCGGTGTTCATACCGCACAGGTTGTGGAGCATCCCGCCGCCCGTTCCTACCGCATAGACGGCACCCCGGCCATTGATGCAGACCATGGTATCATCATCGAACAAGGACTAAAGATTATTAAATGAAAAGATAGCTGTCCGCTAAAAGTTTTCCAGCATAAATGAAACTAGGCAGAAACCCTCGCTTGGGTTTCTGCCTAGTTTGGGATTTCCGTTCGATAATGAAAGAAAAAACGAGTTTTTTCCTTTGCATTGTGCCCACTTATGCGTACCTTTGCCGTCGATTATGGAGAATAACAGAATATTGCAGAAGCTGGAGGGGCTGGAAGCCCGTTTCGAAGAAGTGTCGACTCTAATCACGGATCCGAACGTGATAGCCGACCAGAAGCGTTTCGTGAAGCTAACCAAGGAGTATAAGGACCTGGGTGACATCATGGATGCCCGCAAGCGATACATTGCCTGCCTCAACGGCATTAGCGAGGCGAAGGATATCCTGGCCAACGAAAGTGATCCAGAGATGAAGGAGATGGCACGCGAGGAACTGGCCGTGAACGAGGATTTGCAGCCAAAACTGGAGGAGGAAATCAAGATAGCTCTCGTACCGAAGGATCCTGAGGATGCCAAAAACGTGCAGATGGAAATCCGCGCGGGTACGGGCGGTGATGAGGCATGCCTCTTTGCTGGAGATCTGTTCAACATGTACAAACGCTACTGCGACCAGAAGGGCTGGCAGTTGGCTGTCACCAGTGCCAGCGAGGGTGCCGTGGGCGGCTTCAAGGAGATTGACTTTGCGGTCAGCGGAGCTGATGTCTACGGCACGCTGAAATATGAATCGGGGGTGCATCGCGTACAGCGTGTACCTGTCACGGAATCGAACGGCCGTATGCAGACTTCGGCGGCAACAGTTGCCGTACTGCCCGAGGCTGACAAGTTTGAGGTGAACATCAATGAGGGTGAAATCAAATGGGACACCTTCCGCTCTTCGGGTGCGGGTGGCCAGAATGTGAACAAGGTGGAGTCGGGTGTCCGCCTGCGCTATATGTGGAAGAATCCCAACACAGGAGAAACGGAGGAAATCCTCATCGAATG
>CAMHEA010000090.1 GCA_946184025.1 uncultured Prevotella sp. | reverse complement strand
ATTCATCAGAATCTCCGTACCGTAGTAGAGCTGCGGCGTGCGGTTCATGGTGAGCAGCAGTGACAACGCCTGCTTCAGGAGGGGCACGTCCTGTCCGTTCTTGAGGAATCGGTCGGTATCGTGGTTTTCGATGAATGCCATCACACTGGACGGATTGGGATAGAGATAGTCGTAGACCAGCGAGTTATAGATACGGTTGAAGCCGTTCCACCAGTCGTCGGTTTCTTCGTTGCGCACCTTGTCGAGCTTGTCGAAGAAGCTGAAATCCATGACGGTTTTCAGATAGGAGTTCTTCTCGGAGAGTTTGGAATCCTTCTGCCAGGCTGCGGTATAGGCGGGTTCGGTGACCCATGTCTCTCCTACGGTGTTGAAGTTGGGATATTCTTCATCCAAGGTCTTCATCCAAAGTGCCATGCCGTCGCGGTCGGCATAAGGATAGGTGTCCATGCGGATGCCGTCGATGCCCACCGTTTCAATCCACCATTCGCTGTTTTGGATAAGGTAGCGCATGACGTGCGGATTGCGCTGGTTGAGGTCGGGCATGGAAGGCACGAACCAACCATCGACTGTTTCCTTCAGGTCTATCTTCGAAGCATAGGGATCCATTACCGGCGTGAGCTTGTAACTGGTCTGGAGATACTTGCTTCTCTTGTCGCCCTGGCCAAGCCCTGTCATCGGATCGCGTCCCGACTCTTGTGCTTCGGAGAGCCATTCGGGGGTGTTGAACCAGTCCTTCGTAGGCATGTCCTTGACCCAGGGATGCTCAAATCCGCTGTGGTTGAAGATCATGTCCATGACCACCTTGAGTCCCTTGGCATGTGCCTCATCGGTAAGCCGTTTGTAGTCGGCGTTGGTTCCGAAGCGCGGATCCACCCGGTAGTAGTCCGTGGTGGCATAGCCGTGATAGGTGCTGTGTGTGCGTGAGTCGGGAGAATTGTTCTCCAGCACGGGAGTGAACCAGAGAGCTGTCACGCCCAGCTCGTTGAAGTAGTCGAGGTGCTGCCGGATGCCCTCCAAATCGCCGCCGTGGCGCAGGCTGGGAGCGGTGCGGTCAACCTTGTAGGCATTCAGTTTCAGGTCCTTTCCCTTGGGTTCGGGCATGCCGTCGGCAAAGCGGTCGGGCATGAGCATGTAGAGCACGTCGGCATTGGAGAATCCTATACGCTCCTCTCCACGCTTTTCGCGTGCCTTGAGCTGGTACTTTACCTTCTTGGTCTTGCCGTCCTGCTTGAAGGTCAGCACCATGGTTCCGGGCTGGGCACCGCTCAGGTTCATATAGACTAAGAGATAGTTGGGCGAATCCAGGCGTACCACCTGATCGATCACTGCGCCCGGATAGTCGGTAGACACTTCCGCCTCGCGGATGCCCTGTCCGTAGACCATCAGCTGAACGGTCGGGTCTTTCATGCCGACAAACCAGTCTGTGGGGTCTATGCGGTCCACATTGACGGCCTTCATCGTCGTTACACTCATGAACAATCCTAAGATTAACAGTAATTTTTTCATGTTTCGTATGTTTTAATTTAGGTTTTAATTATGCAAGATCAAGGCAGACTGCGGATCAACATTGACTTGTGTGCCTTCCACTTCGCCCAGTCCCTGCTCGTCGATGATACCATCGCAGGCCACCACCGTGTACTTGCCTTCGGGAATCTCCACGATACGCGAATCCTTGTTGCCGTTGAGCACGACAATGATGTCCTTCCAGGCATCGCCGCCGGCATAGTCCTTCAGACGGAAAGCCACCAGCGCGTCCTGTGTAGGCAGGAATTCCAGATGGCGGCGCACCTTCTCCGCACTGCCCAGGCGGAAGGCGGGATGGTTCTTGCGCAGTTGGATGAGTTTTTTGTAATAGTCGAACACCTGCGGATAGCGTTGCAGGTTGTCCCAGTCGAGGTGGTTGATGTCGTCGGGCGACTCGAAAGAGTTGTGAACGCCCTTCTTGTCGCGCAGCATCTCCTCACCACACAGCATGAAGGGTACTCCCTGCGAGAGGAAGACGGCTGTCTGGGCCAGCTCGTCGAGGCGGATCAGCTCATCGGTCTGGATGCCTGGGATGCTGGCCTTGAGCCTGTCTACGAGACACATGTCGTCGTGACAGCTGACATAGGCAATCATCTGAGTGGGCTCCAGGGCGTAGGGCTTGCTCGAATAGTTCACCTTCGAATAGTCAACCTGCGGATGCGCAATCATGCCTGCAATACCGGCCTTGAGGCTTTCTTCCAATCCGGGCAGCCCGGCGAGGAACGCCGGCTTGGTATCGTCGGAGAATGGCCCCCGCAACGCGTCGCGGATGTCGTCGGAGAACGCTGCGATGCCAGGCATCTGCGGAATGTTGGCCTTCATGCCAAGCTGTTCGTTGGGAAGGGCACAGCTGCCTGCACTCCATCCTTCGCCGTAGATGAACACCTGCGGGTCTATCTCATTGACAGCAGTACGGATGGCATTCATCGTCTCGATGTCGTGAACGCCCATCAAGTCGAACCGGAAACCGTCGATGTGATATTCGTTCATCCAGTATTTGACACTCTCAACCATGAACTTACGCATCATCGGTTGGTCGGAAGCCGTCTCATTGCCACATCCGGAACCATTGCTGTAAGTTCCGTCGGCGTTCTTCCGATAATAGTAATCAGGATAGGTGCGCTGGAAGTTGCTATGCTCGATGTCGTAGGTGTGGTTATAGACCACGTCGAGGATGACGCGGATGCCGGCTTTGTGGAGTGCCTGCACCATCTGCTTGAACTCATTGATACGCACCTCAGGCTTGTAGGGATCGGTAGAATAGCCGCCTTCGGGCACATTGTAGTTCACTGGGTCGTAGCCCCAGTTATATTGCGGCTGGTCAAGACGCGTTTCGTCAACCGATCCATAATCGTAGGACGGCAGGATATGCACCGCATTGACTCCCAGGTTCTTCAGATGCTCGATGGCCTTGGGCTCGGTGAGTGCCAGGAACTTGCCTTTATGCTCCAGCCCGGAGGACACGTCGATGGAGAAATCACGGTGGTGCATTTCGTAGATGACGAGATCGGCGGGCGACTTGGTCTCCACCCGCTTGTCGCAACACCATCCAGCGGGATCAGTCTCAGCCCGGTCAAGGATGTAGCCACGCTTTCCGTTTACGCCGACGGCCGTAGCAAAGACTCCGGGTGTCTCCAGCCAATCGGTCTTGCGGCCGGAGATGTCAACCGTATAGAACTTGCCTTTCAGGTCGCCCTTAACCGTTGCCGTCCAGAACTCGGGAGCGTTCTTGTCTTGTTTCAGTTTGACGGTCTTCACGGGAGCCCCGCCAAGCCCTTCGTTGTAAAGGCGCAGAACCACCTTCTTGGCCTTTGGGTCGGCAAAGAAACGGAACTGGGTCGCTTTCGGAGAATAGTCAACCTCATAGGCTGGCCTTGGAGCTTGCGCCTTGGGGCAGTCTGCCACGGCCACGGAGGTATGCATGAAACCGAAAGTCATAAATACAGCGATAACTAAGTTTCTTGTTTTCATAATCGTTCAGGTTATTTGGCAATCAAAGATACGGCAAAGCCACCTCCGGGAGCCTCTGTGAGCTTGAGGGTGTCGCCCTTCTTGACGGTCTTATGGGTGATGACATAAGCCTTCGGATTGGTTTCATAGTGTGCGTCTGCAGCATCTGCATAGATTGCACAGTCGTATTTCTTTCCTTTGTCAAGGAAGTCGAGCTTGATGACGCTCTTGTGACCGTTCTCGTCGCACTTACCTCCGATGAACCAGTTGTCCGTTCCCTTGGCCTTACGGGCTACGGTGATGTAGTCGCCGGGCTCAGCTTCCAGATACTTGGAGTCGTCCCAGTCGCAAGCTACGTCGCGGATGAACTGGAAAGCATCGTCGAAACGCTCGTAATTCTCAGGCAGGTCGGCAGCCATCTGCAACGGACTGTACATCGTGCAATACAAAGCCAGCTGGCCGCAAAGGGTCGTATGGACGAAAGACTTATTGTCGCTCCAGGTGGAAAGCTGTGTCTCCAGGATACCGGGCGTATAGTCCATCGGGCCGCCTTGCAGTCGGGTGAAGGGCAGGATGACCGTATGCTCGGGATTGGAACCGCCGAAAGCCTCGTATTCCGTACCGCGGGCACTCTCGCCTCCAACCAGATTAGGATAGGTACGACACAGACCTGTAGGACGAGTGGCCTCGTGGCTGTTGACCATGATATGATGTTTGGCTGCTTCCTTGATGACATAGAGATAGTGATTGTTCATCGACTGGGAGAAATGGTGGTCTCCACGCGGAATGATGTCGCCCACATAGCCCGTTTTCACGGCATCATAGCCGTATTGGTTCATCAGGTTAAAGGCTTTTTCGAGGTGTCGCTCGTAGTTCTGCGTACTGGAACTGGTCTCATGGTGCATGAGGAGTTTCACCCCTTTGGCGTGTGCATAGTCGTTGAGCATCTTGAGGTCGAAGTCAGGATAAGGTGTCACGAAGTCGAAGACATCGCGCTTCCACATGTTAGCCCAGTCTTCCCAGCCAACGTTCCATCCCTCGACAAGCACTTCCTGCAAGCCGTTTTTAGCGGCGAAATCAATATACCGCTTCACCTTCTCATTGTTAGCGGCATGCCGGCCGTTGGGTTTCACGCTGTTCCAGTCAATGCGGTCGAGCTTGACAGAAGGAAATTCGTCGGTATAGTTCCAGCTGCTCTTGCCGACAATCATCTCCCACCATACGCCGCAATACTTTGTAGGATGGATCCAAGACGTATCATCGAGGGCACAAGGCTCGTTCAGGTTGAGGATGAGATTGCTTGAAAGCATCTCGCGGGCATCGTCGCTGACCATTACCGTACGCCAAGGGGTCTCGCAAGGAGTCTGCATACAGCCTTTCAAACCGGTAGCATCCGGTGTCAGCCATGAGGTAAAGACGAAGTTCTTGTCGTCGAGATTCAAGTGCATCGTGGCGTAGTCGAGACAGGCTGCCTCGTGAATATTGATGTAGAGTCCCTCGTCGGTCTTCAGCTGCAAGGCCGTTTGCACACCGGTATCGGAGAATACGGCCACAGACGAGTTCGTCCAGTTGACAGCATCATGGAAACGGCTGCGTATTCCGGAAAGCCTGGTGGTCTGTGTGACCTGCTCCTGCGTGTCATAGTCGCCGGGAATCCACCATGCCATGTGGTCACCCGTCATGGCAAACTCCGTCTTCTCTTCCTTGATGAGGAAATAGTTCAGGTCTGCCTGTTGGGGAAACTCATAGCGCAATCCCATTCCGTCATCATAGACGCGGAACCGGATGGTGATGTTTCGGTTGGCAGATGCCTGATGAAGGTTGACAGCCAGCTCGTTATAATGATTTCGGATGGTGGCCGTCTCACCCCACACTGGTTTCCAAGTCTCGTCGAACGTAGATGTCTGCGTGTCGGCAATGGTGAATCCGTCCAGCAGATCCGTCTCCTCAAACTTCTTGCTGGCATGTTTGTCTTTGGCCAGCTCCAGTCCGAGGCGGCTTTGCTTCACGACAGCCTTTCCTTTGTAGTTCATCAGATAGGTAGGCACGCCGCCATCGGCAAGGGCAAATGTAAGTTCCACATTACCGTTCGGCGACTTCACGGTCTGCGCCATTGCCATCAACGGCAACAGCATCGTAGTAAAGAGCAATTTGATTCTTTTCATTGTATATAATCAGTTATTTGACACATGAATGACATTAGGTTGAAAAATGCTGACAAGGCATCAACGAAAAAAGACATTAACGCAGGCTCTGCCTCCTGCGTTAACGTCTGTTCCTTTATTTATTTGCGTCCGGCATGGATGAGCAGCTCAACCATATCGGCGTTGAACGACTCGTTGCCCATCAGTTCCTCGATGCCGACGTGCATCCGATAACGCCAATAGTGTTTCGGATTGGCCGGAATGTTGATGCGTTCGGCGTTCTGGTCTGGCAACCGCAGTTTCTCGTCCATGGCAAACCAGTCCTGAATAGAGAGGATGCAGAGCATGGAGGGACTGCACAGATGGTTGGAGAGAATCTCACGAGCCAACCAGCCTGGCAGCGGATGCGGTGCAGGACCGCCGCGGTGCAGCATGGAATTGAAATAATCCTGCGTGCGTCCCCAGTCTTCGTCCCACCACTGACGCAAGGTCGGCATGTCGTGGGAGGAGATGGTACATACAGAACGATATGGATTGCGCGAGAGATAGCCGAAGCGCACTTTCGGATCCTTCGGCATAGACTGCAACTCAAGGCTGAGGATGCGCAGTTCGTTCATCACCCATGCCACGCAATCGGGCACCATACCGAGGTCTTCGGCACAGACAAGCATGCGGGTGGCCTGTACCAGCTTCGGCAGTTTCTTCATTGCTTCCTGATACCAGAACTGGTTGTTGCGATGGTAGTAATAATCATTGTAAAGCTTGTTAAAGACGGCCTTATCGCTGTCGTAAAGTGACTCGTAGATGAGCGAGAACTGAGCCGAGATACGCGGATGGAAGCGGTTCCAGTCGCGGTGGTCGCGCAGGAAGAGCACGTTGCTGATGAGCGAGTACAGGCCGTCGCGAATCCAGATGTCATCGTCCGTTGTCTTGCCTTCAAAGGCCGCCTCCACTTTCTTCTGCGTATTATACTCCTCACGCATGCGATAACGGTCGTCGAAGGTACGCTCCAGATAGGTCTCACGGACCTCGTTGGCGTGCTCGCGGAAGACGCGGTCGATAATCCAGTCGGTAATGAACGGTTCGGTGAAGAACTCCTCCTGCCAGTGCAGGCCATAGGCTTCCACCTCCTCGCGGCTCATGCCGAGCGAGGGAGCGAAGTGGCCGAGCAGTCCGTGGACGGCATCTCCCTGGATTTCCCAGATGCGGAAGAAGCCGAGGACATGGTCAATGCGATAGGCATCGAAGTATTTCGACATGTTGGAGAAGCGGCGTACCCACCAGGCACAATCGTCGGCAATCATCTCATCCCAGTTATAAGTGGGGAATCCCCAGTTCTGTCCGTTCACGGAGAAGTCGTCTGGCGGAGCACCGGCCTGTCCGTTGAGGTTGAAGTAGCGCGGCTCCTGCCATACGTCGCAGCCGTAACGGTTCACACCGATAGGTATGTCGCCCTTGAGGATGACCCGCTTGCTGCGCGCATACTCATGCGCGGCCTGCATCTGGGCACTCAGCACGAACTGCACATAATAGTAGAACGCCACATCCTTATAGGCTTTGTTGCGCACATTGGTCAGTTGGGCACGCTCTTCCTCGTCCCACGTCTGATGGTCGGGCCATTGGGAGAAGTCGGCCGTGCCGTAGGTATCGCGCAGGTAGCAATACTGTGCATAGGGAACAAGCCACTGCTTCTCTTCCTCAAAGAACTTCCTATAGGCTGCCGAGGCCATGGCCTTTTTGCCTTCCTGCTCGTAGATGGCACGCAGATAGCGTATCTTGCCCTCGTTCACGCGTTCATAGTCAATCTGCGGAAGCGCATTGAGTTCTTTCCGCAGGGCATCCATCTCGGCCTTGAGCGTCTCGTCCTTCAGGGCGGGCAGCTGGTTCAGGTCGGCATATTGCGGATGGAGGGCGAAGATGCTGATACAGCTGTAAGGATAGCTGTCGGTCCAGGTATGGGTGATGGTGGTGTCGTTGATGGGCAGAATCTGCAACAGACGCTGTCCCGTCATGGCCACCCAGTCAATCATCTTCTTCAAGTCACCGAAGTCGCCCACGCCGAAGCTGTCGCGAGAACGGAGCGAGAACACAGGCACCAGCGTACCGGCACAACGCACCTCCGGCAACGGGAAGAAAGCCTGCGAAAGCTCATAGACCACCACGTCGCCTTCCTTCAGTTCGGGCAATACAATGGTGCGGTTGTCGCCGTATTCCCATACCGGAGCCGTCTCCTTCTGGGCACCGACAACGGCAAACTTAAACTCCAGCGTATCTTCCACGAGCTTCGCGGCATCCACGTCAACCACCCACTCGTTGATATTGTGCTCCGTCATCAGCAACGAATCGCCGATGTTCCAGGCTCCCAGCACCTTGTCGTTGCCGCTCACCGCCAGCCGTTCGCCCTGACGAAGCTGCGGGGCACGCACCTTCAGACGGATGATGCGCTCATAGGCATTGGGCTCCAGACGTGCCGTCTCCACCCGGTTCACACACTCCGTGATGGCAGATGAATACAGATAGGAGTCCTCCGGAATGTCAATCCAATGGTCGTAGATGCGGAAATTGCTCCCTTTCAGGCAGTTCAGCTCCAGCCGGTGAGCCACGACACCCCACTCACGGCGTTCCTGACGGTCGCCCACGGCCACACTGTAGAAGTAGTCCAAGGCCGCTTCCTCGCGCACGGCGCAGTTCACCTCAGCCTCCCAATGAAACCCGTCGGCCGTGTGCATTCTATACTCGGAGACATACTCGCCCCCCTTCTCACTTACATTGACGATGTTCAAGACCATGTCCTGGCCATAAACAGTCTGATAGTCTATGTGAAATTTCAGGTTCATAGCGTTCTGTTAGTATTGTTTTGATGCTGTAAAGTTACAAAGAATCGGGAGGTAACGAATCACAAAACCTGACAGTTTTTAAGGATAAAATGTGCAAACGTTTGCATTTTATCCCCAATCTGTCCTCAGAACGATTCACAGCCATTCTTCAGGCTCATCCGCTTTTCGCGTAAAGGTTCACTTTTTACCCGCAAAGGAAGCGAGTAAAGAGCGGACAAACCCCTCAAAAAACGCCCATTCTGGCTCACCCGTCCATCAAGTGAGGCTCACCGTTCTCCGAAAGTGCCACACTCGCGAGAATTTTTAATTTATTTTTTGAGAATTA
>CAMHEA010000089.1 GCA_946184025.1 uncultured Prevotella sp. | reverse complement strand
CGTCAGGGCACCGTCGGCCTTGTAGAACTTGTCGCCGGCGATGTAGAAGGCTCCGTCATAGTCGGAAACGGTTTCCGTGACGTAGTATCCCTTCGTCGTCCAGCCGTCGAGGTGCTCGCTGCTGGTGTAGGGCGCACCCATTGCTGTCGTTGAATTGGTCCATACATGTGTATCAGGATCCCATGTTGATTCGTCTTTATTTGTGCTTCGCGTCGCTTTCACGGTGATGCCGAAGTTGCCTGTTGCATCCTCATTGATGAACTCCGCGTTGCCCAGCTTCTTGAAGGCAAACGGCGTGTGGGCGGGAATCTCGTCTGCATCCACGAAGTACATTGTCTCCGTATGCTCCTCGTCGAGCGTATAGGCCTGGATGTCGTCATTGGTCTTGAAGGCATAGGGGAGTACCACCGAGCCATAGTTCGTGCTCATCGTGCGGCTGTACTCCGCCTTGTTCGTGCGGAAATCGCGAGGGAACTCGATGTCCGTCTTGTCTGCAGAATAGTAGTTCGGGCAGCGAAGGTCGGTTTCATCACCATTGCAGGAATAGATAACGTTGCGCACACCTGTCACGTCCTGACTGCCATGTGGTAGGTAAATGACTGTAGTGGTGGGTACATCGTGGAACATGGCATCCACCGTGGTACGGTCAACCTCGGTAATGGCATTGGCATCATTGCTGGCATAGAAATCAATGTAGCGGAGCTTGGGGCAATGCCCGAACATATTGTCGGCCTTAGTCAAATGATCTGTATTAAAACCTTCACCAAATGTTATGCTTGTCAACCCATTACAGTCATCAAACATCTTGACCATGGTCGTTACATTTGCCGTATTTCCACTAAAAGTATAATTTCCTTTTAGCCCATTACAAGCTTGAAACGTCTGTTCCATACGCTTAACATTTGCGGTATTCCAACTAGAAATATCTATTGTTGAAAGCTTTCTGCAATTTAAGAAAGTGCATGACATATTTGTCAAGTTACTCGTGTTCCAATCATTGCCTGAAACTATCAAATTCTCCAGTCCAATGCACCCCGAAAAAGTATGTTCCATCGTCGTTACATTTGAGGTATTCCATTTTGAAAGATTAAGTGTTATTAATCCTTTACAGCCCATAAAGGTTCTGCTAAAATCTCGTAGGCTTGCCGTGTTCCAATTAGAAACAGGAAGCTTTGTCAAATTAGAACAACCACAAAAAAGCTGTTGCATATCTGTTACATTCTCTGTGTGCCACTGGGAAACATTCAACTCAGACACATTTTTACAGCCTTTAAATGTCCAATGCAGATTTTTTAGTTTGCCGCTTCTGTTCCATTTTGAAACGTCCAAATTCGATACGGTACAGTTCTCGAACAGGTGTGACATAACAGTTACATTATCAGTATTCCAATTTCCCACATTCAGCTCCTTCACTTTACTACAGTTGCGGAAGGCTGCTTTCATATTAATGACTTTTTCAGTATGCCAACCTGAAACATCAAGTGTTTCCAATTCTTGACATCCATCAAATGTACTCTCCAAATTAGTCAAACTATCTGTAGCCCAACCGGAAACATCGAGTGTCTCCAGAGCTTTACAATACATGAATGTGCGGAAAAGAGTTTTCACATTTTGGGTGTTCCACTTGTCCGGATTAGATACATCCTTGGACACATCCAATGTTTTCAATTTTATGCACGAGCTGAATAGGCTACCCATATTAGTCACATTACTGGTGTTCCATCCAGAAACATCAAGTGCTTCCAGATTGTTACAGCCTGCAAACATCTTTTCCATACTCGTTACTTGGTCTGTATGGAGATGCTCGATTCCAACCACTTCTGTAAGATTAATGAAACTGTCAAACCACCGATGTGTCGTTGTAGGCCTTGCCGTATCATAGCTTTCGGCAAATATAACCTTTGTCGTATTATCCTGAACCTGAGTGGTCGGTTCGTCATCCCCGTTAACCCATGATGGTTTATACCGAGTGACAGCATAACTCTCCGTCACAGTATACGTTTCCCCATGGGTTGTCACCGTACTCCCCGCAGCATAAGTATTGTCATCATAGACAAATACGAGTGCTGTTTGGTCGCTACACCAAAGTGCCTTAGCCGTCTGCGCGAGTACACACTTCGGTACAGCCAACATTAGTAATAAAAGAAATAACTGTTTCATTCCGTTGAAATTTTTATTCATGCGGTGCACCAGTCCCTAAAAACACCATGGTTTATAAATGGAAAAGACGTGGAACTGATATGTTCTACATCCCTTATTGGAGGTCCTGAGAAAACCTTTACGACAAAGATATAGTGATGCCAGCCCACGCTTTCGCATGGAGAACCCACTATGCCATCTTGTATGCATTGAAAAGTTCCTAAGTTTTCGAACACAAGAATAGACATAACGTCTCTCTAATTTTTTCCCGTAATGTAATGACACCCACCCTGCGAAGGGAGTGGCATCGGCTACAAAATTAGCAATATTTATTGAAAAGACAAATAAAAAGCACATATTTTTCTTCGCGTAACATGGATTGGGAACGTTTTTGAATAAAATACTATCATTGAGAAAAAACTACAGAGTGCTTTTCGTTTTGTTCAAAACAAATGCCACACTGGCATAAAGTCTGATGACCGGTTGAATTAAACAGTGAAAATCAGATAAAAAATGCTTTTTTCATAGGGAAAGGGTGTGTTGTTTGGATTTTTATGTGTACCTTCGCGGTCGGAATGGATAAAAAAGTATGTAAGGTTATGTGTGACACGAAGAATGGGAAGGGGCTTGCGGCGAAGCGTGACTTTGTGAGCATTGCAGGGCTGTCGCGTGAAGAGATATTGTATCTGATGGCGATGGCTGAGGAATTTGAGCGGAGACCGAACCGTGACTTACTGTGCGGAAAAGTGGTGGCAACGCTGTTTTTTGAGCCTTCGACGCGTACGCGTCTGAGTTTTGAGACGGCTGCGATGCGGCTGGGTGCGCGCGTAATTGGCTTTGCAGATCCGAAGGTAACGAGCGGCACGAAGGGTGAGACGCTGAAAGACACGACGCTGATGGTGGGCAACTATGCTGACGTGATCGTGATGCGCCACTATGTGGAGGGTGCTGCACGGTATGCGAGCGAGGTAGCTCCGGTGCCGGTAGTGAACGCGGGTGACGGTGCGCATGAGCATCCATCGCAGTGCCTGCTGGACTTGTATTCGATCTACAAGACGCAGGGCAGGCTGGACAACCTGAACATCTACTTGGTGGGCGACCTGAAGTATGGGCGGACGGTACACTCGCTGATCATGGCGATGCGCCATTTCAACCCGACATTCCACTTTGTGGCTCCGAAGGAGCTGGCGATGCCTCGTGAGTACAAGCTGTTCTGCGAGGAGCATGGCATTGGGTATCAGGAGCACACGGCGTTTAACGAACGGGTGATTGCAGATGCAGACATCATTTACATGACACGTGTACAAAAAGAACGTTTCTCTGACTTGATGGAGTATGAGCGTGTGAAGAATGTGTATATCCTGCGCAACGAGATGCTGACAGGGGTAAAGGAGAATATGCGCATCCTGCATCCGCTGCCGCGGGTAAACGAGATAGCGTATGACGTGGATGGTAATCCGCATGCGTATTATATCCAGCAGGCCAAGAACGGGCTGTATGCGCGGGAGGCCATCTTCTGCCACTGCCTGGGCATCACGCTGGAGGAGGTGAAGCGAGACGGCACGGACGCAACGTGTAGAGTTTAATTAAGGAATAGGAATTAGAGTATCCTTTTCCTTCAATAAAGAAATCACTATTATAAAGAGGTATATATGGCAAAGAAGGAAATGCTGGTGGCCGCCATTGAAAACGGCACGGTGATAGACCATATTCCGGCAGACCGGACTTTTCAAGTGGTGGGACTGCTGGGGCTGAGGAATGCGAGGACTCCGGTGACCGTGGGCTATAACTATCCATCAGAAAAGGTGAAGATGAAGGGAATCATCAAGGTTTCGGACAAATTCTTCACGGACGATGAGATTTCGCGTCTGAGCGTGGTAGCTCCGAAGGTGGTTCTCAACATCATCCACGACTATGAGGTGGTGGAGAAGAAGACCGTGGAGACTCCCGACGAACTGCGGGGCATCGTGAAGTGCAACAATCCTGTCTGCATCACGAACAACGAACCGATGACGACCATCTTCCATATTGTTGACAAGGAACGCGGCATCTGCAAATGCCACTATTGTGACAAGGAACAGGACATCAGCAAAGTGGAGCTGGTGTAGGGACGGAAAAATGAAGAAAAAAAACAAAACCATTACACAGATATGAGAACAGACAACGTGATTTTCGACTTGATTGAGCAAGAGCATCAACGCCAGCTCAAAGGTATGGAACTGATTGCCAGCGAAAACTTCGTCAGCGACGAGGTGATGCGCGCTATGGGATCTTACCTGACCAACAAGTATGCAGAAGGCTATCCCGGACACCGCTACTATGGCGGCTGCCAGGTGGTAGACCAAGTGGAACAGCTCGCCATCGACCGCGTGTGCAAACTCTTTGGGGCTGAATATGCCAATGTGCAGCCGCACTCAGGTGCTCAGGCTAACGCTGCCGTACTGCTGGCCGTACTCAAACCCGGCGACGTGTTCATGGGCTTGAACCTCGACCACGGCGGCCACCTCTCTCACGGCTCCCTGGTCAACACTTCCGGTATCCTCTATAAGCCTGTGGGCTATAACCTGAACAAAGAGACCGGCCGTGTGGACTATGACGAAATGGAAAAGCTGGCTCACGAGCACAAACCCAAGCTCATCATCGGCGGTGGCTCGGCCTATAGCCGCGAGTGGGACTACAAACGCATGCGCGAGATTGCGGATGCCGTAGGTGCCTTGTTGATGATCGACATGGCACATCCCGCCGGACTCATTGCCGCCGGACTGCTTGACAACCCGTTGAAATACGCCCACATCGTGACCTCTACGACTCACAAGACCCTGCGCGGTCCGCGTGGCGGTATCATCCTGCTGGGCAAAGATTTCGACAATCCTTGGGGCATTACCACCAAGAAAGGCGAAGTGCGCAAGATGAGCTCACTGCTCAACTCGGCCGTCTTCCCCGGACAGCAGGGCGGCCCGCTGGAGCATGTCATCGCCGCCAAAGCCGTGGCCTTCGGCGAGAACCTCGAACCTTCGTGGAAGGAATATGCCACACAGGTGAAGAAGAACGCTGCCATCTTGGCCAATGAACTGGTACAACGTGGTTTCGACATTGTCAGTGGCGGTACCGACAACCACTCCATGCTCGTCGACTTGCGCTCCAAATATCCAGACCTCACGGGTAAGGTGGCAGAAAATGCACTGGTCGCTGCCGACATTACGGCCAACAAGAACATGGTGCCGTTCGACTCTCGCTCGGCCTTCCAGACCAGTGGCATCCGTCTCGGTACGGCAGCCATCACCACGCGTGGTGCCAAGGAAGACATGATGAAGCTCATCGCCGAACTGATTGAAACCGTATTGAATGCACCTGAAGACGACAGCGTGATTGCCGCCGTCCGCGAGAAAGTGAATGCCACGATGAAAGATTACCCGCTCTTTGCGTGGTAAAACGGATTTGCTTTGACAGGCACACATCAATCCCTTAAATAGAAAGCCGCAACCTCCTTCTCTTCTGAGGTTGCGGCTTTTTCTGATTTCTCCATTGCGCCTCCCAAAATTCCGAATGAACAGAGAACTCATAGAGATAAGTCGTTAATGTGCTTTTTCTCACCTCTTCCTCATGTCATTTAGAGAGCTGATTTCCCTTCTTCCGTCTCCATGGGCTCCTACTCTATTTACTCGCTTCCTCTGCGTGAGGAAAGGAAAAACACCACTCCGAATGTAGAATGAACCGACAAAGATTTGTTACGGTTGTCTCTAATACGTCATCCACTTAGCTGTTGACTACGTTCTGCGGGTGATGCTCCAAGAAAGCCCGGAGATTGTCTGCAGTAATGTTGATGAGCCGTTGTCGGGTTTCCGATGCAGCCCAAGCGATATGGGGTGTGATGAAAGCGCGAGGCTGTCGCAAGAGCGGGTTGTCTGCCGACGGCGGTTCCTGCCCCAGCACGTCGGTGCCATAGGCTGCAAGCTGACCGGTGGCGAGGGCTTCGGCAACATCGGCCTCGTTGACGAGAGGGCCGCGGCCTGTATTGATGAGGATGGCTTGGGGATGCATCTGCGCAAGGGTATGGCGGTTGATGAGTTCATGGGTATCATCGGTGAGGGGACAGTGGAGGGTGACGATATGGCTGTCTGCGAGCAACTTTTCGAGCGGCACCTTTTGTATTCCATCAGGCAGCAGAGCAGCCTCCTTACTGGTGTAGGCATTCACCTGCATGCCGAAAGCTTGTGCAATGTGTGCCACTTTCATGCCGATATGACCGAGTCCTATGATGCCGATGGTCTTGCCCGCTAGTTCGGTGATGGGGGTATCCCAATAGCAGAAGTCGGTGTTGCGGGTCCAACGGAGTTCACGATTCTGTTGGGTATAGTGTTCGACACGGTTAATGATGGCCAGCAGATGGGCAAAGACCATTTGCGCTACGCCGTCTGTGCTATAGGCGGGGATATTGGTGACGGTAATCCCTTTCTGGCGGGCATAGTCAGTGTCAATGATGTTATAGCCAGTGGCAAGAACGCCGATGTAGCGGAGCCTGGGTAGCAGATCTATTCGCTCTCGGGTGAAAGGAACCTTATTGGTAATGAGGATGCCGGCATCCTTAGCACGCTCATAGAAGACATCAGGTGCCGTGCGGTCGTAGACGGTCAGAAGCCCTAACTGGCGGATGGGATCCCAACTGAGGTCGCCGGGATTGACGGCGTGGCCGTCGAGTATGACTATTTTCTCCATTTCCTATTCTTTTTGAGTTTTGAGATACACGTTTCCGTGGGCTTATTCTTTATGTATGAGAATCTTCCGCATTCAACTTCCTTCTATTCAAACCGCTCACCCCAACAGGTGCGCATCCACTGGTACATTTTTTCTTCAGATGGGCTATGCTGGGGATGCCACAGCCGGAGTTGGCGGAGTGCATCGGGGAGATACTGCTGTGGGGTGAAGTGTCCGGGATAGTCGTGTGGGTAGAGATAGCCGTCACTGTAGCCTAAGTCCTTCATTAGGGAGGTGGGAGCGTTGCGGAGATGGAGGGGTACGGGCTGGTTGCCGCTCTTCCTAACTTCTGCCAAGGCGGCATCAATGCCGAGATAGGCAGAATTGCTCTTGGGGCTGGTGGCAAGGTAGACGGCACACTCAGCCAGGGGTATCCTTCCTTCTGGCCAGCCTATCTTCATCACGGTGTCAAAGGCGGCATTGGCCAACAGCAGGGCATTGGGATTGGCCAGTCCCACGTCTTCGGCCGCACTAATAACGAGTCGCCGGGCAATGAACTTGGGGTCTTCCCCACCCTCTATCATCCTCGCCATCCAGTAGAGAGCGGCATCTGGATCGCTGCCGCGGATGCTCTTGATGAAGGCAGAGATAATGTCGTAGTGCATCTCTCCATCCTTGTCATAGGCTAAGGGATTCTGCTGTAGCCGTTCAACGACACGCGCGTCGGTGATGACCACTTGCTCGCCGTCATCGGCTCCTACCACCAACTCCAGTATGTTAAGCAGTTTCCGGGCATCACCGCCACTATAGCGGAGCAGGGCTCCAGTCTCTTCAAGGATGATGTTCCGCTTGCGGAGTTCTATATCCTGTGTCACTGCTCGCTCCAGCAGCTGCATGAGGTCGTCGCGCTCTAAGGATTTCAGAACGTAGAGCTGACAGCGTGACAGCAGGGGGCGTATGACCTCAAACGAAGGATTCTCCGTCGTGGCTCCAATGAGTGTCACGATACCTTTCTCAACGGCTCCCAGAAGCGAGTCCTGCTGTGATTTCGAGAAGCGGTGTATCTCATCGATAAAAAGAATCGGCGATGCCGTCTGAAAAAAACGATTGTTCTGTGCCCGCTGGATGACATCGCGCACGTCCTTTACACCCGACGTGACGGCACTCAGCGTATAGAAAGGTGTCTCCAGCTGATGGGCAATGATCTGTGCAAGCGTGGTCTTTCCCACTCCCGGAGGTCCCCAGAGGATAAACGAGGGTATGCGCTTGGCTTCAATCATCTTGCGCAAGACGGCACCTTCACCCACCAGATGACACTGGCCGATATATTCGTCCAAAGTCTTAGGTCTGAGTCTTTCTGCTAATGGTTCCATATTGTCTTTATCTTCTTGTCTACAAAAGTACATCAAATTTCTGATTAAAAGAAAAGAACCTAAATGAAAAAACAAAATCTACAGGTACGGACTGAAATTTCTTGGAAAAAAGTTGTGAGTTAGCTACAAAGTATATACTTTTGCACACATAAAAAAAGGAAAAGACTATTATGAAGCAAGCAAACCAAAAAGCACTGACTTTGAAAACCCTCAATAAAAGCAACGTGTGGGATACCCAAGAAAACGACATTTTCAGAATGTGGGAGGCAGCAGAAAAAGATGCCGACCTGAAAGACAACATGCGTCACTACATTGACATCATCCGCAGTGCTTTCGACTTGGAGGAAATCAAAATAGACAAGCCTGAAGTCATCAAGAAATACGAAGCCAGAGGATGCAAAGTCGGGCAATTACGCACGGACGAAAACTCAAAGACCAAATGGGCTCTCAAGAAAAAGCCCATCCTGAGAATCACAGACCTTACCTATGAGAATATACACCACATCTCGGCCATCAAACTCATTGAGGTGCTCGAACGTAACTTCGGCGGCGGTTGGGAATCGTTGCCACAAAGCATCCAAGACATCATAGAAAGTGGGTTCGACATCAGTACGACCACGCTTCCGCAAGACAGGCTCAAGAAAAAGGGCGGCCTCTACGAGAAGAAAGTTGCAGACGGATACGAAGTGC
>CAMHEA010000088.1 GCA_946184025.1 uncultured Prevotella sp. | reverse complement strand
TTAATTCTCAATTTTTAATTTAAAAATTCTCAAAAAATAAATTAAAAATTCTCACGTCCGAAGTTCGTTTGCTAAACGGTTGATGCTCAGAGGGTTAGCAGACGAGGTTCCTTTCGAAAAAGTTGAAGCGGAAAATGTTGCCCGAATGGGGCGGATTTTGTACTTTTGCAACGGCTTATGAAATTCAGACTGTATATATATATAATAGGTGTAGTGCTGCTGACGGGATGCCGCAGTAGCCGGTTTGTGGGTGAGGGGCAGACCTTCGGAGCCTCAAACGTGGGTGTGAGGAGTGAGTTCTGGTTTAAGGATTACAATACGATGACGCTCGACGATGCCCGCCGTATAGGCATCCTGCCCATTGAAAACCGACAGGAGGCACGGCGGAAGGTGCGCCGGTTGAACCACATGGGGGATACGCGCTACTACAAGCTGGATCCGATGACACACTCCATGCCGTATCTGGCCGACGGAGCGAAGAAACTTCTGAAGACCATCGGGAAACGTTTCCAGAAGCGGCTGCGCAAGGAGGGGTATCGTGAGCACCGCGTCATTGCCACGTCTATGCTGCGTACGCGTGAGGATGTGGAGCAGCTGCGCAAGGTGAACGGCAACGCCTCGAAGAATTCTGCCCACATGTATGCTACCACCTTCGACCTGTCCTATACGCGTTTCAACCGCATTGACGTGAAGGGCAACGCCGTGAACAACGACAAGATGGCCAACCTGCTGGGCGAAGTGCTCTATGACCTGCGGGCAGAAGGGCGTTGTCGTGTCATTTTTGAACGCAATCAGCATTGCTTCCATATTATGAGTAGCAAGTAGGCGGAAGCAGATTTCATCCTAAAAGAAAAAACTACGAATGTGGCATGTTGCTGCCGCATTCGTAGTTTTTTATTGTCTGTCGTTGGATACGGTGGAGCTGGTATCTCTAAAAAGTGATGCTTCCACCGGCAATGATCCATGCTCCGGGTTGCGGAACGTTGCCGTAGTCAACGTACTGGCGGTCAAACAGGTTGTTGGCCTCTACATACAGCTTGTATTTCTGTGCTTCCCGTAGGTTGCATAGCTGCACACGTTGCCGTCGAGGTCGGTATAGGAGCCGGTGCGGTGTTGCAGCCGGTAGTAGAGTCCCAAGGTGAGGTTCCGCCAGAGCGTCATCTGCAAGTCGGCCGTGAGCTTATTGCGCAGGTATTCCAGCGCATAGCGGCTCTGGATGCCGTCTGTTTCCTGCTGGTTCTGATGGATGTAGCACCAGGCGACACCCGCTTTGCGCAGGAAGTGCTGGCCGGGCAGCAGGCGGCGCAGGTCCAGGCTGACGGCTGTTTCAATGCCGAAGGCGTTGATTCGTCCGAAGTTCACCGACTCCCAGGGGGCATCCTCTCCGTCAGTTGTATGTCGGATCCAGTCTATCAGGTTCTTGTGTCGGTTGTAGAAGAGACTCAGCTTGCCGTCCACGGCCGTCGTCTGATATTTCACTCCCGTTTCCACGGCAGCCAGTTCTTCCGGTTTCAGGTGCTTGTCGGCCTTGTGCCCGCCTACGGAATAATAGAGTTCGGTGGCCGATGGCATCCGTAGCGACGTGTTGTAGGACGCATACACTTTCCAACTGCGTCCGATGCGGTAGCTGGCATCGATGCCCGGATAGACGCGCATAGGCATGTCGGCCCACGAGTTCTTGACGGCGGTGAGTCCTGCGGACACTGTCAGGTGGCGGAGGATGATGTTATGCTCTATGGTGAAGCTGATGTTGGTGCGGTTCAGGCCGTACTCATAGTCGCGCGATGTACCGTGGATGTGGTGTTTGCGGTCGAGCGGCTCGCCGAGGTTGCCGCTCAGCAGGTCCTCGTTGCGCATCTCGGCTCCGACGGCCGTACGTCCGAGTGCCCAGTCGAACCAGCTGTTGAGGTTCAGGCCCAAGATGTCGGTGCGATGGTAGTTGAACGGATATTTGTCGGGGCTTTCCCGAAACAGTTCGAAGCGGTCTTCCTGATGGTTCCAGTACACAGCCGGACGCAGGTGGAGTTTGCCGTGCGTGGTTTCGGCCTGAACGGCAGTGTAACTCTTGAACGTATGTTCGAACTGGTCGTCCCATTTCGCTCCGTAGAAAGTGTTGGAGCCGAATGATTTGGCTGAGATACCCGCGTGCCATTGCACTTTCACGTCCTCACCGGCGTAGTTTCCTTGATAGAACGCTTTTCCCCCGTCGTAGTCGGCATTCAGTCGGCCTGCCTTGCTGCGGCTGTAGCCGTCGGAACGGGTATAGCTGCCCGACAGACTGTGGCTCCACGGCGACAACGGACTGCCGTTTCCGACCCGCGCTCCTATGGAGAAATAACCGTAGGAACCGCTTTCGACATGGGCGGTCAATGCTGATTGGGAAGATGACTTGGTAACGATGTTGATGGCACCGAGCAGGGAAGAGGTGCCATAGACACGGCCGGCGGGGCCTTCGAGGACTTCGATGCGTTCGATATCGGCAATATCTACCGGATAGTCGAACGTGTTGTGACCGGTCTGCGGGTCGCAGATGTTGATGCCGTTGAGCAGGATGGTAATCTGTTCGTAGTTGCTGCCGCGCACACTGACATCCGTCTGTGCGCCGATGGGGCCGCGTTGTCGTACGTCTACGCCCACTGCAAGCTTCAACAGGTCGTTCACACTCTGTACCGGAGCCGCTTGGATGTCCTCGCGGGTCAGTACCGTTACCATTCTCGCTTGCTGACTCTGCGTCAGCGGCGCTCGCGTGCCCACCACGTTCACCTCTTCGAGCTGCAGGCTCCGCCCCGTCGTGGTCGTGTCGGTCGTAATCTTGTCGGTGTCTATGCTGATGCTGCTGGCCGTTGCGTTCTGGAGCGTGGCCACGCTGAGCACACCGATGATTACTTCCCGACCCAGACAGGCAAAGAGTGCATAGCCCTTGTTGGTGAAGTGGGTAAACTTCAGCACACTGCGCTGGTTGAAAATCGGTTTGTACATAACTCGTTTATTTGTTAAAAAACGGATGCAAAGATACGAAAAACATTTCAAAGACGTGTGGCTATGCAAAGTTTTTGCTATCTTTGCAACCAAGAAACAATCTAACTGAAAACACGATGAAGAGAAATCTACTATTAACGATCATCCTGTTGGTTGAAGTTGCGGTATGGGCACAAGGCCCTAACGGCACGAAAGACTATTACAAGTCTGCCAATGGAAAGAAAGGCTATGCGCTGAAGACGGCACTTTATAACATTATCAAGGCTCCCGGCGTGAAATCGTACAAAGGTCTGGACGAGTGGTACCTGAAAACGGACAACAAGGGAGGCGGACACATCCGTGACCGATACTCCAACAAGACCAACTATACGTTGGCCAATATGAATACGGGCGACAATAGCGTTGAAGGCGGGCAGTTGAACAAGGAGCATTCGTTTCCGAAGAGCTGGTTCCATAATGCCACGCCGATGCTTTCCGACCTCTATCATGTCGTGCCTTCGGATGCAAAGGTGAACAATGCACGCAGCAACTTCCCGTTTGGAGAGAACAAAGGAGAAACGTTTACGTCCAACGGCGGATACAGCAAGGTGGGGCTTTGTACGTTTCCCGGGTATAAGGGCAAGTGTTTCGAGCCCAACGATGAGTGGAAGGGCGATTTTGCACGCATCTACTTCTATATGGTGACGTGCTACGAATACACGGTCAAGACCTGGGACAGTGCCATGCTCGACGGAACGGACGACCATTGTTTCTCTGACTGGGCACTGGAGATGTTGCTCCGTTGGTCAAAGAATGATCCCGTGAGCCAGATTGAGGTGGATCGGAATGCTGCCGTAGAGGCAATACAGGACAACCGGAATCCGTTTGTGGACTACCCGGGACTGGAAGAATATATCTGGGGCGACAAAACCAATGTGGCCTTTAATTATGAGGACTACAACGGCGTAGAGCCTGAGCCCGCGGATCCTGACAATCCTGACACCCCCGATGATCCGGACGACCCGCAGCCCACGGATCCTGACCATCCGCTGACACCTGTCGATGGTGAGCTGCTCTTCGCAAAGGTTACCTCCACGGCCGACCTGGAGCCCGGCAAAGGCTATTTGGTGGTCTATGAGGCTGACGGCAAGGCCTTGGCAGAGTCGAGCACGGAATACAGTGAGTATCGGAAGATTGCCGACGTGACCATCACCGACGGTCAGATCCTGACGAAAGTCGACGAGGCTGGCACGCCGCGGCAGCTCATTCTCGGCGGAGCGGCCGATGCCTATACCTTCTACGATGCCGTTGAGAACGTCTATCTGGCTTACACCGGTTCGAAGAACAATCTCAACGCGTCTGAGACGGCAGCCGATGCCACGGCTCAGTGGACGGTTTCGTTCTCTGGTGGAGATGCTATCATCAGCAACAAAGCCGACGCGGAGCGCATCATCTATTATAATGCCGGTGCGCCGCGCTTCGCCTGCTATTCGTCGAGTCCCCAGCAGCCTGTGGCACTCTACAAGGCGCAGCTGACCGATACACCCGACGACCCCGTACCCACGATGCTTGAGCGCGTGGAAGCCTTCACCGGCATGCCGGTGGCCATCTACACGATGGACGGCCGACGCATGAACGGCAGTCTGGACACACTCCCCCGTGGTGCCTACATCCTGCGGGTGGGCAACCGGACGACGAAGGTCGTGAAATGAAAACCATGTAAACAGAAGATATGAACAGACAGAAGATTAAAGCATTTACCCATACGCGCACTTTCAAGGTGTTGTGCGGAGTTGTCATTGTGATGTTGGTACTGACTCTCTACAACTGTGTTGTGAGAGACGACCGCGGCAGAAGCGACATGACTCCGGAACAGCAGGAGGCTCTGGAAATGGAAAAAGCTGAACTGAAAGACACGTTTGACGTAGTGGGCGACTATCTCTTCCCAGCCCAGAAGCATTCGGCCGATGAGCTGATGACCGATGAAGAACGTGAGGCAAGGGGCAATGGCGGCGAGAAGAAGGCCGAAGAGAAACTCACGGAAACGCAGGTGCCTACCGTAAAGGCTGAAAGTGACGGTGAAGACATTGTAGAGTCGGCCGACCTGCGTTCCGATACGCGCGTGGCTCCGGCTGCGCCAGCCTCGCCCGAACCTTCTGTCGAGAAGTTGGAGAGCCCGAAAGTAACTCCGATTGAGTAGGGCATCCGTTGTCAAAGGGGCTCAGTTATATATATGTACGCGTACATTAATATATAGCTGAGCCTTTTTTGTTTTCCTGCTGAAGCCCATTTGTTCTCTGACTGAGGCTCACTCGTTCTTCCAATGAGGCTTACTCGTGAGAATTTTTAATTTATTAATTCTGAAAAAATAATTTATTAATTCTGAAAAAATAAATTAAAAATTCTCCCGTCTGAAGTCGTTTTGCTAAATCGTTGAGCCTCAGATGGTTACAGAGAGGGGGTGGAAACGTGGATTCGCGGAGGGAAAATGGGGTAACGACAAGGGCCGGCCATGCAGCTTGAGTGCATGGCCGGCCCTTGGGGGAAGTCTGTCTTTCCTGTTTGGTGGGGCTCAGATGTCGAGCCGGAGTTCCACGGGGCAGTGGTCGCTGCCCATGATGTCGGTGTGGATAGCGGCTTCCTGGATGTGGGGACGGAGCCGTTCGGAGGTGACGAAATAGTCGATGCGCCATCCGGCGTTCTTCTGTCGTGCCTGAAAGCGGTAGGACCACCATGAATAGGTTACTTGCTCAGGGTGGAGTGTGCGGAAGCTGTCGATGAATCCTTTGCTGAGCAATAGTGAGAATTTCTCGCGCTCCTCGTCGGTGAAGCCCGCATTCTTGCGGTTGGTCTTCGGATTCTTCAGATCTATCTCCTCATGGGCCACGTTCATGTCTCCGCAGACGACGACGGGTTTCTTCTTGTCCAGTGTCTGGAGGTAGTTCTGAAAGTCGTCTTCCCACTTCATGCGGTAGTCGAGCCTCCGCAGGCCGTCTTGTGAATTGGGGGTGTAGACGGTGACGAGGTAGAAGGCGGGCATTTCGAGCGTGATGACGCGTCCTTCGTGGTCATGCTCGTCGATGCCGATGCCGTAGCTGACGCTTAGCGGGTGGTGCTTGGTGAAGACGGCGGTGCCGGAATAGCCTTTCTTCTCTGCGTAGTTCCAGTAGGATTCGTAGCCGGGGAAGGCGATGTCGAGCTGTCCCTGCTGCATCTTTGTCTCTTGCAGACAGAAGAAGTCGGCATCCAACGCCTTGAAGGCTTCTTCGAAATTCTTGCCGACACAGGCGCGCAGGCCGTTCACGTTCCATGAGATGAGTTTCATAGGGTGGCTCCTTTCTTTATTGTTTCTTGCCCGAAAGCCAGAAGATGACATTCAGTCCATAGGGCATGATGCCTGAGGATATGCTGTTGACGAGGATGTTTCCGGAGAATTTCTGCTTGTTTTCGCTGTAGGCACATACGGGCGAGTAGACGATGTTGTCTACTTTCATGTAGTTGCCGAAGCCCAGCGTGTATTCAATGCCGTCTTCCTGATAGTTCAGGATGAAGTTGTCGGGGATGAAGTAGTAAGCATACTCCTTGTTGGCGATGTCTTCGGTAGAGGTGAAAGCGGGATGGATGGAGAAATGGACATCCCTTTTCTTGCCTGCGAGGAGCCAGTTGCGTGCACTGGTACCTTCGAGGGGGTATTGTGCCAGCAGCTCCACGGGAAATTCGTATACGACGGCCGTGGAGTCGTGGCCGTTTACTGACCATGCCATGTCAATGGAGTCGAGTTTGTTCTCGTTGTTGATGAAGTATGCCTTGCCTTTGTAGTTGCCGTCAATGGCCGTCAGGTACATCTTGCGCTGGCTTTCGGTGAGGTCTTTCTGGCTGTTGTCTTCATCGTCGTCGCCCAGGCAGGAGGGCAGGCACAGCATGGCTGCGCCGAGGAGGATGCCCGAAAGGATATGTGTTGCTTTCATTTTTCTTGCTGTTGTTACATGTTATGTATTCTGGATGAGTTGCTGCCGGATTGCTCCGGCACCGTTTCCGTCTATTTACGGGTGATGAGATTCATAAACTCTTCGCGTGTCTTGGCCTGGTTAAAGGCTCCGCTGAAGTCGCTGGTGGTGGTGATGCTGTTCTGCTTTTCCACACCGCGCATCTGCATGCACATGTGTTTGGCCTCGACGACAACCATCACGCCGAGCGGATGGAGGGTTTCCTGGATGCAGTCTTTGATCTGCTGGGTCATGCGCTCCTGCACTTGCAGGCGGTGGCTGTAGATGTCTACGACGCGGGCAATCTTCGACAGTCCGGTGATATAGCCGTTGGGGATGTAGGCTACATGTGCCTTTCCGTAAAAGGGGAGCATGTGGTGCTCGCACATGGAGAAGAAATCGATGTCCTTGACAATCACCATCTGGTTGTATTTCTCTTCAAACAGGGCATCGGTGAGCACCTTGTGCGGATCCTGTGTGTATCCGCGGGTGAGTATCTGCATGGCTTTGGCCACGCGCATGGGGGTCTTCAGCAGACCCTCTCGGCTGGGATCCTCGCCCAGGAGGGTCAGCACTTCTTTGTAATGGGACGCGAGTTCTTCAAGTCCCTCGCGGTATTCTGGTTCTGAAATCATATTCTACGTTTAATAATAGCGTGCAACATTGCGTACGACAATGGTTGTCTTGATGACCGTTGCCTGTGGAAATCCCATGGAACGAATCTGGTTCTTCATGGCTTCGGCCTTCTTGTAGTCGGTGAAATTGCCTACTCGGCAGTACCAGCGGGGCGAATGGAAATGCACATATACGGGTTGTCCCGGGAATTTGGCCTTCACTTTGTGTCCGGCCTGTTCTGCCCGGTGCTTGTCCTCGCGTGTGTTGCCGCCCGATACGACCTGTACGCGATAGCCGGAGGTCTTGCGCATACCGTTGTATACGACACTCTTGGGTGCGCGGCGGCTCGGATCCACCTTCACGCGGCGGCGGACGAGTTTCGTGCGGGGAAAATCTTCAACGACGGGCTCCTTCACTTCCACCTTCGGGGTTACTTTCACCTCGGTCACCTTCTGCTGCACGGGTTCTTGTTTCACGGGTTCCTGTGTCTGTTGGGGTGTCGACGTGCCTTTTTTTCCGGCCGCTTTCAGCAGTGCAGCTTCTTCCTTGGCCTTCTTCTTGGCTTCCTTCTCGGCTTTCTTGGCCGCTTTTTTCTCGGCTTTGAGCTGTTCCTTGGTCTTCGGAACGTCTTTCTTTTTTCCGTAGACAAGTTCGTCAATCTCCGCACTCTGCTTTACGGAAACCTTTCCGGACTGGTTCGACTGTGCATGGGCCATGCCGCCGATGTATAGGATGAGGACGAGTGTCGTGAGGAAATGCTTCATGTTTGTCGTTTCTTGATTGTTTTGGATAGGGTGGAAACGGCCAGTGACACACGGATGGTGTGTCGCTGGCCGTAGGGATGATGCTTATTTCCAAGCGTCGATAATGCCTTTGAAGTCGGCCGCTTTCAGAGAAGCACCGCCGATGAGGCCTCCGTCGATGTCGGGCTTGGCAAACAGCTCGGGCGCATTGCTTGCTTTGCAGCTTCCGCCATAGAGGATGGATGTGTCATCGGCAACAGCCTGACCGTATTTCTCGGCTACGATGCTGCGGATGTAGGCGTGGATTTCCTCTGCCTGTTCTGCGGTTGCAGTCTTGCCGGTACCGATAGCCCAGATGGGTTCGTAGGCAATGACGATGTTCTTGAACTCCTCAGCACTCAGGTTGAATACAGATCCTTCCAGTTCTGCCTTCACCACTTCGTTTTGCTTTTCTGCTTCGCGCTCAGCGAGGGTTTCGCCGATGCAGAAAATGACCTTGAGGCCGTTCTTCAGAGCCAGCAACACCTTCTCTTTGAGGATTTCCGGCGTTTCGTTGTAGTATTCGCGGCGTTCAGAGTGGCCGAGGATGACATAGCGTGCACCCGTGCTCTTGACCATTTCGGCACTTACTTCACCGGTGAAGGCCCCCTTCTCCTTGTCAGCGCAGTTCTCTGCACCGAGGCCGATAATGTCCTGGTTGAGGAACTGGGCCACACTTGCC
>CAMHEA010000087.1 GCA_946184025.1 uncultured Prevotella sp. | reverse complement strand
ATTCTGGCACGACACCACCATAGGCTTCATGCACAGCCTGCGAGGCGGTAACATTCGAAAGCAAGACACCATTGCACAATACTGCGGCAGAGGTATCGTCGCAACTGCTCTCTATACCTAATATATATATGTCTCTATCCATATCAATAGGTCAGGATTTCAAGTCCTTCTTCTGTCATCAGGAAGGTGTGTTCCCACTGAGCCGAAGGCAGTTCGTCTTCCGAGATTACTTCCCATCCGTAAGGATCATCGCCATCTATAAAAACTTTCCATGTACCCATGTTGACCATCGGCTCTATAGTAAACACCATACCAGGCACCAGTAGCATGCCTTGTCCCTTATGGCCGAAGTGCACGACATCGGGTTCTTCATGGAAGGCGTTGCCCACACCGTGGCCGCAAAGGTCGCGAACGATGCCATAGTGGTATTTCTTGGCATGTTTTTCAATAGCATGGCCAATGTCACCCACGAAGCAATAGGGTTTGGCCGCGGCCATCCCCACTTCCAGACATTCCTTGGCTACCCTGACCAACTGCTCTTTTTCAGGAGAGGTCTTCCCGATAATGAACATACGCGAAGCATCGGCATAGTAGCCGTCAAGGATGGTTGTGAAGTCGACATTGATAATATCACCTTCCTGCAACACATCCTCTGCCTTAGGAATACCGTGACAGACGACTTCATTGATGCTCGTACACACGCTCTTGGGGAATCCCTCATAGTTCAGGCAGGCGGGAATGGCACCGTGTTCCTCACAGTAGGTGCGACAGATGTCGTCGATCTCCAATGTTGACATGCCAGCATGGATGTGCTTAGCCACCTCGTCGAGCACACCCGTATTCACCACGCCAGCCTTTCTGATTCCCTCTATCTGTTCGGGAGTCTTGATCAAGTCGCGCGTAGGCACCAGTTTGCCCTTCCCCTCCCAATACATGATTTTCTTATCCATCTCCGTGAGAGGTTGGCCGGGCAGGCTATGCCATCTTCTTTTCTTCTTGAATGTCATCATTGATTTGTGAATTTGACTGCAAAATTAACACTAAAATACGAGAGTGCAAAATAAAATAATAAAGAAATAAAAAAGGAACCGACTCATAATAAATTTAAAAACGCCCCAACACACTTAGTCCTGTGTATTTTTCTCACCTCGCAACGTTGGCAAAGAGATATGGTAGCGCACAGCCACAAAACGGATGGCACACACCGTTAGGAACGTGGCTACGACAGCAACGGTCGCGCTGAAGTTCAATGTAACAGACAGCCAGTAGACCAATCCTCCTACCACACTTGCCATAGCATAAATCTCTTTATGGAAGACAACGGGAACATTGTTCAGCAATACATCACGGATGACTCCTCCGGCGGCTCCGGTGATACAGCCCATGATCACAGCCGCCCAAAACGGATGGCCGAGGGCTGCAGTTTTTTGAATACCGGCAATCGTAAACAAGGCCAGACCAAGCGTATCGAACACAAACCAAGCATTGTCGAGCCGTCGCATCCAGCGTCCAAAGACGATAACAGCCAGCAGAGCCAGTCCCGTACACACCACATAGAGCGGCGTTGTCATCCAGAAAGGTGTCACTCCGAGCATCACATCGCGGATCGTGCCTCCACCGATAGCCACGGCGAAGCCACATACATATCCGCCAAACCAGTCAAACTGCTTGGCTGCGGCATGGCGGATTCCGGAAATAGCAAAGGCAAAGGTTCCGAGAATCTCAATGGCCTGTTGAAGGGTGTGTATCAGTGCGGTGTCTGTATCCAGTATCATTGTCCTCCGTCCTCTTGTCAGAATAGGTTCAGCTTATTTTTACGGGCTTCTTCCAGCGAAAGTAAGTTCTGCTGATCCTCCGCATATTCTTTTCTAAGCGATTCATAGCGCAGGGACAGCTCGCGACCGAAGTCTCTCCTACCCTCCTCCGTCATCAGTCTGGAAGCTATTTGTGGATTCTGTGCTGCGTCTTTTACCCAAACAACAGGACCGCCATAAACCGGTGCCACCTTCAAGGCTACATGCATTTGGCTGGTCGTAGCCCCACCCACCATAATGGGGAGGTGGAGTCCTGCTTTCTGCATAGCCTCAGCCACCGTCACCATTTCCTCCAACGAAGGCGTGATAAGTCCTGAAAGGCCAATCATATCAACTCTTTCCTCTATCGCTTTCTGTACGATCATCTCCGGCGGCACCATCACGCCTAAGTCGATGACCTCATAATTGTTGCAAGCCATCACCACTGCGACAATATTCTTGCCAATGTCATGTACGTCGCCTTTGACGGTTGCCAGCAGAATCTTGCCCGCCTTCGTGGAACTGCCGCTTTGCTCGGCCTCAATGTGAGGCTGCAAGATAGACACCGCCTGCTTCATCGTACGAGCAGTCTTCACCACCTGAGGCAGGAACATCTTACCTTCGCCGAAGAGCCGGCCCACTTCGTTCATGCCATCCATCAACGGCCCTTCAATAATTTCAACGGCATGAGAATAACGCGACAAGGCTTCCTGAAGGTCTTCATCCAAGAAATTGGGGATGCCCTTACGCAAAGCGTATTTCAGGCGAACCTCCAACGGCTCCTGTCGCCACGCTTCTTGCATCGGCGACGATACGTTTCCACCGACAGTGCCTGCCGCTTTGGCTGCTTCCTGCTCCTCCTTCAGCCGATTGGCCTGTTCAATCAGGTCGTCGGCAGCCCCAGGACGGCGGTTCAGCACCACATCCTCAATGGCCGTCAATTGTTCTTGCGGAATGTCCTCATAGGCCACTTTCGTGGAAGGATTGACAATGCCGAAGTCCATTCCCTCTTGAATGGCATGATATAGGAATACCGCATGCATGGCCTCACGGATATAGTTGTTACCGCGGAAGGAGAAAGACAGATTGCTCACACCTCCGCTGACATGAGCTCCAGGCAGGTTCTGTCTGATCCAGCGGGTAGCACGGATGAAGTCTACGGCATAGTTGTCATGCTCTTCCATGCCCGTCGCTATCGCCAGGATGTTCGGATCGAAGATAATATCATGGGGATTCATGCCTATTTTGTCTACCAACAGCCGGTAGGCACGCCCGGCAATTTCTATTCTGCGGTCATAGGAAGTGGCCTGCCCCTGTTCGTCAAAACACATGACGACCACAGCGGCACCATAGCGCATGATGTCTCGCGCATGACTGAGAAACACCTCCTCACCTTCTTTCAAGGAAATGGAGTTGACAATGCTTTTCCCCTGCACGCACTTCAATGCCGCAACGATGACATCCCACTTTGATGAGTCTATCATCACAGGCACACGGGCAATATCCGGTTCCGCTGCGATGGTGTTCAGAAAGTGGACCATCTCCGTCTTTGCATCCAGCAGACCGTCATCCATGTTGATGTCAATGACGAGTGCACCGTCATCAACCTGCTTACGGGCGATAGACACAGCCTCCTCATAGTTTTTTTCCTTGATAAGGCGGAGGAACTTGCGGCTTCCGGCAACATTGCAACGCTCACCGACATTGACAAATGGGATGGCATCGGTCACCATCAGCGGCTCCAAGCCGCTCAATACCATGCAGCCGGGAGGCTCTGGCACGACATGCGGCGGCTTGTTAGCCACCAAAGGAATATATTTTTCGATAAATGCATCCGTCGTTCCACAACAGCCGCCAATGATATTGACAAGTCCTTCGTCAATGATTTCAGCCACCTGCGGAGCCATCGACTCTGGCGTTTCGTCGTATTGCCCCAGTTCATTGGGCAATCCTGCGTTGGGATAGGCACTAATATAATAAGGTGACTTTCTTGCCAACTCACGCAGGAAAGGTTTCATCTGCGGTGCACCAAACGAGCAGTTCAGTCCGACAGAGAACACGGGATAGGTGGAGATGCTGGCAACGAAGGCTCCCAACGTCTGCCCGCTCAGTGTACGCCCCGCCAAATCGCTTACGGTGACACTCAGCATGATGGGCAGGCGGACTTCATGCCGTTGCATTTCTGCCACCGACGCGTCAATGGCAGCCTTGGCATTGAGTGTGTCGAAAATGGTTTCAATGAGCAGTACATCCACGCCACCTTCTATCAAGGCACCGATCTGCTCGGAATAGGCCTCAAACAACTCATCATAGGTCACATCACGGGCAGCTGGGTCGTTTACATCTGGCGACATGGAGCAGGTTTTATTGGTCGGTCCTATTGATCCGGCTACCCAACGAGGCTTATCGGGTGTGGAGAAGGCGTCGGCAGCCTGCCGGGCAAGGCGTGCTCCCTCGTAGGCCATCTCCCTACAATAGCCTTCCAGATGGTAGTCAGCCTGTGAAATACGTTGCGACGAGAATGTATTGGTCTCGATGAGGTCGGCACCGGCTTTCAGATATTTGCAATGAATATCTTCAATGACCTGCGGACAAGTCAGATTCAACATGTCATTATTGCCTTGCAGCTGTCCTTCCACGTCCAGAAAGCGATTGCCACGAAAGTCCGCTTCAGTCAATCCATACTGCTGAATCATCGTGCCCATGGCACCGTCGAGTACCAGAATTCTTTCTTTGACAATTTCTTCGATTCCCCTCATGTCCGATTGCCCTTGTGTTATTTTTTATCCCGAATGCAAATAGCGGCCCTGACAGCCTGTCCAGCCATCAATAATGTTTCAGGGCTCTGTCCATTTCCCTTCGGTCTTCCTTTTCTTTCAGTGTTTGCCGTTTGTCGTATTCCTTCTTTCCACGGCACAACGCAATGTCCACCTTTGCACGTCCGTTCTCGTCTATGAAGACAAGCGTAGGCACAATGGTGTAGCCCGGCTGTTTGCAGGCATCCTCCAACTTGCGGATTTCCCGCTTCGTCAGCAGGAGTTTTCGCTCACGCTTAGCCTCATGATTCGCATAGGAGCCATAGAAATAAGGTGAGATGTTCATGCCTTTGACCCATAATTCACCATGGACGACATAGCAATAGGTATCCACCAGCGAAGCCTTACCGGCTCGGATCGACTTGATTTCCGTACCCGTAAGCACAATGCCGGCCGTCAGCTCGTCTACAAAGAAGTATTCAAAGGCCGCCTTCTTATTCTTTATCTGTATGGGACTCTTCTTTCTGAGCTCCAATTGTTCCTTGTTCATAATCGATTCTCCTGTCTCCCGATTTCGTCATCCCTCGACGATCGTGGCAAAGTGGTCAAGATGGTCGTCAATGTAATGGGCTATCTCGAACGTCCAGCGTTCCTCATTCTCGATGAAAGCATCATCGCAATCGTCAAATTCCGGCATACGCTCAAACATAGCCATGAACTCATCCTCGGTGCAGTCCACCTCAATGTCCTCATGGTATCTCTCGTAATACTTCCGAGCCTTCCTCACATGAGCGCACAAATCCTGCAAGCCCCATTCACGCACAGCCTGGGCAAAGGGATTCTTGAAAATAAAGGCTCCATAGCCGTTATGGATGAGCTGCACATAACCGCCGTCCATCACCTCTTCGTGAAGGATGCTCCAGGCAAGCAACGTAATCTGGTCAGCATTGAGCTCAGCCATGGTCTCCACGGTGAGTTCTCCGCCAATAGCCTCGTTAATGGCATCTACAAAAGCACCGACAAAGGCATCCATGCCCTCACCTGCGGCTTTCTGCAACGCCGAATCATGTATCCTAACCTCTTTCATATTGCTGGCAAAGGTACACATTAGCGCGTGAAAAACCAAATCTTTTCCGATTTTTCACGCCGCAAACGACACGGACTCTAATTTATTCGAGGTATCAACACGGTGTCCATAACGGTTTGCTTGCTGTCGGGGACTGTACATATTCCTCTTCGACCCCGTCCGAGAAGCACGCCCGAGGCAAAGCCTACTTCAGCAGGCACTCCACCGCAGCTTCCACATCGGACATCTTGGCTGTCGGTTCGAAACGCCGTACCACCTTTCCATGCTTGTCCACAAGGAATTTCGTGAAGTTCCATTTTATATCAGACTTCTGCCGAAAGTCCGGATCCTGCTGTTCAAGCATCTTGTCGAGCATGGCTCCAATCTTGTCATCCAAGTCAAAGCCTTCGAAGCCTTTTCGTTCTTTCAAGTAGATGTACAAGGGAATGGCATTTTCGCCGTTCACGTCAACCTTGTCGAACTGCGGGAAACGTATGTCGAAATTGGCCGTGCAGAAAGAATGAATCTCACGGATACTTCCCGGAGCCTGCTCCCCAAACTGGTTGCAAGGAAAGTCGAGCACCTCAAAGCCCTGCTCATGATACTTTTCGTAGAGAGCCTCAAGTTCCTTGTACTGTGGCGTGAATCCGCAGCGCGTGGCCGTATTCACAATCAGGAGCACCTTTCCCTTATATTGCTTCAGGGATACACGCTGACCGTCAGCATCCTGTACGCTGAAACCATAAACATTCTTTTGCGCCGAGCTGCCGAGTGCCACCAGCACGAACAACAGCAACCATAGTTTTCTCTTCATTTCAGTTCACTTTTTGTATAGGTTAGCGGTTACAAAGATACGCTTTTATTGCAAAAACGAAGGCATTTCCAACAAAAATTGCGTAAAACTTTCATAAAAGAATACCTACGTTTAGGTAGTTTCGGAGAAATTGATTAACTTTGCATCGTCACTGACATTTCGTATTATACAATTACATTATAACTATTTGCAAGTATGATCTATTCAAAGGAAGTCGACAACATGTGTGTTGTCGCAAAGGGTCCTCACCACGGACCGGCTCCCATTCCTGAGGAGGGTAAATGGATTCAGGCTAAGGAGATCAAGGATATCTCCGGTTATACGCATGGTATTGGATGGTGTGCTCCGCAGCAGGGAGCCTGCAAGCTGTCACTGAATGTCAAGGACGGCATCATCCAGGAAGCTCTTGTTGAGACCATCGGATGTACGGGTATGACGCATTCCGCAGCCATGGCATCTGAAATTCTGCCGGGTAAGACCATCCTCGAGGCTCTGAACACCGACCTCGTATGCGATGCCATCAACACCGCTATGCGCGAACTGTTCCTGCAAATCGTCTACGGACGCACACAGAGTGCTTTCTCCGAGGGCGGTCTGGCCATCGGCGCAGGTCTGGAAGACCTCGGCAAGGGACTCCGTTCACAGACGGGTACACTCTACGGAACCGTTGCCAAAGGCACACGCTACCTGGAGCTGACCGAGGGCTACATCACCAAGCAGTTCCTGGACAAGGACTCTCAGGTTTGCGGTTACGAATATGTACACCTCGGCAAAATGATGGAAGCCATCAAGAACGGTATGGACGCCAACGAAGCTGTGAAGAAATTCACCGGTTCCTACGGCCGTACCACTGCCGAGCAGGGAGTTGTTAAAGCTATTGACCCACGAAAAGAATAAGGAGGACGCAAGATATGATTAGAAAAGTTAGTTTTGAAAGCCAGGAGCGCCGCATCAATCAGGTGCTCGCCGCTTTGAAGGAAAACGGCATCAACAGCATTGAAGAGGCTAATCAGATTTGCGAAGATGCTGGCGTTGACCCTTATCAGATGTGTGAAGACACACAGCGCATCTGCTTCGAGAACGCTAAATGGGCCTATGTATGCGGTGCTGCCATCGCCATCAAGAAGGGTGTGAAGAACGCCGCAGACGCTGCCGAAGCCATTGGTATCGGTTTGCAGAGCTTCTGCATCCCCGGTTCTGTTGCCGACGACCGCAAGGTAGGTATCGGCCACGGCAACCTGGCCGCCCGTCTGCTTCGCGAAGAGACCGAGTGCTTTGCCTTCTTGGCCGGCCACGAGTCGTTTGCTGCTGCTGAAGGTGCCATCAAGATTGCTGAAATGGCCAACAAGGTACGCCAGAAGCCGCTCCGCGTTATTCTGAACGGCCTTGGCAAGGATGCTGCCATGATCATTAGCCGCATCAACGGATTCACCTACGTCCAGACTAAGTTCGACTATTACACGGGCGAAGTAAACGTTGTCAAGGAGACGGCTTACTCCGACGGTCCCCGTGCCAAGGTAAAATGCTACGGAGCCGACGACGTTCGCGAAGGCGTCGCTATCCTGTGGAAGGAGAACGTAGACGTATCCATCACGGGTAACTCAACCAACCCGACACGCTTCCAGCATCCGGTAGCCGGAACCTACAAGAAAGAGCGCACCCTGGCAGGCAAGCCTTACTTCTCTGTAGCATCCGGTGGTGGTACGGGGCGCACGCTGCACCCAGACAACATGGCTGCAGGTCCTGCTTCATACGGTATGACCGACACCATGGGCCGTATGCACTCCGACGCTCAGTTTGCCGGTTCTTCATCCGTACCTGCCCACGTTGAGATGATGGGCTTCCTCGGTATCGGCAACAACCCGATGGTAGGTGCCACCGTAGCCATCGCCGTAGAGCTCGACCTGAAGCTGAACAAGAAATAAAAACATTTCAATACAAGAGGGATCCCTGCCGGCAAAATCCGCCGACAGGGATTTTTTCGTACACTCATGCGCCGATTTCACATCATCAGAACCGCAGGGAGATATAATTTTCGACAAATCGGGCATGCATTCGAAAAAAATGATTAACTTTGCAACTTGATTTAAACAAATAAGAAGCAAATGCCGGAAATATCAGTACGCGGACACGAGATGCCGGAGTCGCCTATCAGGAAGTTGGCTCCGCTGGCCGCTGCCGCCAAAAAGCGTGGAACGAAGGTGTATCACCTCAACATCGGACAGCCCGACCTGCCCACTCCACAGTGTGGACTCGACGCTCTGAAGAGCATCGACCGCAAAGTGCTGGAATATTCGCCCAGCCAGGGATACCTGAGCTATCGCGAAAAACTGGTCGGCTATTACGCGAAATACAACATCAACGTAACAGCTGACGACATCATCATCACCAGCGGAGGCTCCGAAGCGGTACTCTTTGCCTTTATGAGCTGTCTGAATCCGGGCGACGAGATTATCGTTCCCGAGCCCGCCTACGCCAACTACATGGCATTTGCCATTTCTGCCGGTGCGAAGATACGCACCATTGCCACCACCATTGACGAAGGTTTCTCACTTCCCAAGGTGGAAAAGTTCGAGGAACTCATCAATGAACGCACGCGTGCGATTATG
>CAMHEA010000086.1 GCA_946184025.1 uncultured Prevotella sp. | reverse complement strand
GTTCCCACACTTTTTGAGATCACTTTCTTGCCATCCCTTTATATGGATATGGATTCATGAAACATTTTATGGATTCACCTTGTTCATCCGCTCCATGAACACGGCGGTTTCTTGTTTGAGCAGGATTGCCACAGAGTCGGTGGTGGCTTTGTAGAGGGCGTGGTAATGTTCACACTGGATGGTGTCGCCAAGTGCCATGTACTTTTCAAGAGAGTCTTTTAAGGCGCGTTCCTGATGCTCCAGTTCCACAAGGTGAGCGCTTTTGGGAAGTTCGTAGACGACCTTTTCGGTCTTTGGCTGGCAGCCGAACATCAATGCGAGCATGCTTAAGGTGATGACACTTTTGTGCATATTGCTTACTTTTATTGGTTCAGTGCTTCCAAAATCTTCTCCTTGAAGTACTGTTCCGTACCGTCGCCGAATCCAGTCTGGCTCAAGACACATTCGCCTTTGCGGTTATAGAGGAAATATTGCGGGATGCCGGTAAATTCGATGATGCAGGGGAGCTGGTCCCAATATTCGTTTGGCACCATCAAATGGTAACCTTGGGTGTTGGCGGTGCTCCTCTTCCACAGCACCTTGTCGCTTGTCTCATTGGTCAGATAGACGAACACCACGTCCTTGTCCGCCAGCTCCTTCTTCACGGGCGTCATTTTCTCGATGCCATACTTGCAAGGGCCGCACCAGGTCGTCCAAAGGTCGATGAAAACCACCTTGCCGGGAAACATGGCTGCAATGGCCTCGAAACATCGGTCGGGCGTGGCGTCGGGCATGGGGAGGATGTTCTGTTCCGAGTCGTATCGAATCGTCTTGACGAGGCTGATGTTGTGGATGTCGGTGGAGAAGTCGAAGACGGTCGCGTCATCCGGCAGCGGATCAAACCACAACACCAACGAGTCGGCCACGCTGGTATTTTCGTATTTCTTCCCGTCTATAAACGGTTCTTCCTTTAGAATATGGGATACATAAACCGTATCTCCCTTGCTGTTGCGGAATGGAACGGTCTCGTCCTTCTCGTAGGCCGGCTTGCCCTGTCCGAACGTGCTGATGCGCCGTCCTCCTCGCAAGGCATACTTCTTGTCGTCGGCTTTCAAATAGATGTCCATCAGTATGTACCACGAAAAATTGCTGTTCACACTGATGTGGACCACCGTGGCGGTATCCTTCAGTTCCACCCGTTTTGGTTCCAAATGTGGCACTCCCTCCGGCTTGTCGTAGTCGGGGTTCAGTATCACTTTGTCTTGTGCCTGCACGGCCATCGCCAGCACCAAGGCACACATGGTAAAAAGCTTTCTCATAAGGGCATTTTTTGTTGACAGGGTCAAAGATACTACTTTCTTGTCCAATGCCCCAATGGATGAGTTTGCAAATAGTTTGCTTTTGTCTTGATGGAAAAAGAAGAGTTTGCAAATAGTTTGCAAACTCAGTTTAACTTCCTTATAATGAGAGGATGAACTCGTCCCAGTCCTTTCCGCTTCCGTCCTTGTCGAAAACCTTCTTGTACAAACGTCTGCGTATGGAGCTGATGGTGCTTTTGTCCTTGTTCAGCACCATGGCGATCTCGGAAGGGGTGGAACGAATTTTCAAAAGCATGCACAGTTGGTACTCCGTCGGCGAGAGATTGAAGAGTCCGTAAAGACTGCTGCTGAACCGAGGATAGACCATTTTAAGCCGTCGCTCCAGTTCCTTCCATTCTTCCGGTCTGATGTTGTTGCCCGCTTCAATGTGACGACGCAGGTCCAAATAGTATTCCGACCGGAAGAACTCATTCTCCACCTGCTTCATGGCGTCGGCCACCACCACGGGGCGCAACGTGTGCTCCTCTTCTATATCCGCCAGTTTCCTCTCTATCTCACGCTTGCGTTGGCGCAGCTTGTAAATATACACTGACACGGCAACGGCCACAACAGCCATTCCAATGATGATATAAAGGAACATCATGTTCTGCTTCTTCAATTGCCGTTCCGTGGTGGACAGCACAAAATGCTTGACGGGCGCATCGGCGTCGTCGGGGTATTTGTTCACCAAGTCTCGGATTTCCTGCTTGCGCTCCTCGGTCATGGTCGTGGAGCGCACCATCCTCTCCTTGTAACCCATGAAGTCGGTGATGAACGTCGAGTCGTTCACCCACTCAAACGGCATCACGCGGTCGCGTTCCATATACAGGGAGTCGTTCAGCCGATAGCGTCCTTTCTCGTGTGCGATAATCATCATGTCTTCTCCTACGGCATGAAGCTGCACCGTGTAGTATGTGCTGTCGGCATCGTAAATCTTGCACCGCGTGTATTGGGAGTAGATGGATGGAGTTGTTCTTCCATCAGGTGCGGTCTCGCTTTCCAGCATCCACACACCGATGATGGTGTGCTCCTTGGGCTGTGGATTATTGTCATTCGCCGGGTTTTGGGCATATCCCGCAAACCCGACAAGAGTGAGGAGGATGGTGACAATGGCTTGCTTGGTCATATGGTTTTACTTATCTTGTATGGGATGGCGTCTTTTTGTTCAACATTGCATAGGTCATGCTTATTTATAAAACTATGATTCGCGTATATTATTGCCTATTCTCTTTCTGACATGAGTTTGCATTTTGTTTGCATCAGCCTTTTCCCTTAGCGAATAGTTTGCAAAAAGTTTGCAAGGCCGTCCTGCGCGCCGCCTTGCAGCCTCACTTCTGAACCCTGCCCCATTGCCGAAATGGTGAAAAAGGTGAAAATGATGGTGATGAAACGATTGCTCATAAATTATTATTCCAGTTCCAGCGGTTGATACTGATGTGGATTGGAAATGATGACCACACCGGCAACACTGCTGACGCTGCC
Source organism: uncultured Prevotella sp. (assembly GCA_946184025.1). Taxonomy (GTDB): domain Bacteria; phylum Bacteroidota; class Bacteroidia; order Bacteroidales; family Bacteroidaceae; genus Prevotella. The sequence goes on along the minus strand of CAMHEA010000086.1, from coordinate 6,242 downwards.
TCCAGCCGAATTATAACTATTCTCAACATACCCGAAGGTCTCCATGGGGTCGGCGGCATAGTAAGTGGGATTCTTCACGTAGCGGCTATTGCCCAGCACTTTCTTCTTGTATGCAAGGAATTTAGAGGCTTTCATTTTCTGATAATCTACTCGCTGGGCTGCGAACTTGCCGCGTCCGTCTGGGACAATCCAATTGACGTATTGGGTGAATATTATTGGTGTGTCCTCCTGATGAAAGCCGTAAAGCGTAAAGGTATGTATGCCCTTGGCATCGGTTGCCTTCGTGATCAGACCAGGCAAGCCTCCTAACTTCCAAGGCCCGATGCTTGCTGGTACATCCTCCGTGTAGTACACGTTCCAAGTAAAGCCGTGATACTTCGTCGTGGCCGACAGACTGGCATAGCCACAGATGCTGTCTTGCCCATCCATCAGCGTCCAGTCCTGTTTCTCCAACGGCTCATCCGTCATGTAGCGATACGGATAGAGCATTTCCTGCGATGTGATTTTTCCTTCGGGATGGTTCACGAAGACGGTGGCCATGTGCATCTGAGCGGCCTGATAGCCGTCGGCTATGCGCGAGCCTCCCTTCTTCTGCCTGTCATATTCATCGTAAGGGAAACTTTTTGTGATGCCACCCGATGTCTGTACTGCAATGTACATCGAGTCCGTTACCGGCTGTCCGTCGGCATCAGTGGTTTTGCACTCATAGCGATAAATCGCCGTAAACTTCGACACGCTGAGCGTGTCTCTCTGTGCCTGCACTGCTATCGTCAGCGCGAGGGCCATCATGGTTACTAAAATCTTTTTCATTGTTGTTAATGTTTTATTGGGGTTGTTGTTCCTTCTGTTTTCTTTTTCAATGATATCTATCAGTTCCTTCAATTCCTCTTGGCTGAACTTTTCCCTGTAGATCATATTGTGGAGGTCATAACAGTGACGCCACAGGAAACGACGGATGGATGCTTTTGTAATCATACTTTTAATGTTTTGGGGTTATTGTAAGGGCACAACAAGGGCTGTCCGTCGTTTGGACGGATAATCAATTGTTGTAAATAAGAAAGGGCTACGACAGTTGACCTTCGGTCTTCTTCCTCCTTGCAAGGCATAGTGCAAACAAGCCTGCTCTCTGCTCTTGCTTCGTTTTTCAGTTGAGCTGGTACGTAATAGGCAAGGTCACTTTAGCACGAACAGGCATGCCCTGTTTTTGCCCTGGCTCAAATGGAGGCATACCTCGGATAAGTTCCTCTGAATACTCCTGCAAGGCACGGATTCCCTTTTCTTTGTCAGTGGAGGATGTTTCGCTTCGTTCCTGCCGATAGGAAGTCACCACAATGTTGCTTTTACCTGACGCAGGCGAAGACTCCAAGGCTTTCACTTGCGTGATGCTCCCATCTTCTTCAACGAAGAACTCCACGTTGACAGTTCCCTCTACGTTATTTTCGATGGCAATATTCGGATAACGTATATGGTGGGAAATATATTTATACATAGCTTCATCGCCACCATGGAATTGGGGCATTTGTTCAGCTTCATGCCCAATGATGCTGGAATCAATGGCCTTGGACGGGGATGGGGCAGGGTCGACGCCCTGAGGTTTGTTGACCATTTTGGGCTCACCTGAAGAGTCATTTTCCTCTGTCGCTTCAGCCTCCGGTTCCCGCTGTTGCTTCTCACCCTCTGGGACCACCTTCGGGGTCTTCGGTTGTATGTTGTCAGCACGTTTCTCTTCTTCGGCCTCAAGTTTTTCTTGTGTCGTGAATTTGCCGTTGAGGTAGGCCTTGTATTCCTCGGCTTGGGCTGACACCCATAGACAAGCTGCAAATGCTGGGAGGAGATACAGCAGTTTGAGCCGTGACAAACGAGACGAACGACTGCAATGCATCATGGCGAAACGTTTCTTCAAGGCTCCACGGCGTAAAGTGTTCATGATGGGCTGAACATGTTTCTGTACTACTTTGAGTACCAGCATTTGCTCGTATTCATCCAACATCACGCCTCCCTGCAATACCGCCTCGTCAGCCTGGAACTCATGCACATCAACCAAGTCTTTGCGCAACATCCAAGCAAAAGGCAGGCACCATAATAGGCTGCAGGTGAGGTCGCAGAAAATCACATCCCATGAATGTCTCATCCTTACGTGCGCCAATTCGTGTTTGAGCACTGGCTCTGCGTTTCGCTTCAAGTCGATGGGTCCGATAAAAATCCAGTTCATCCAACTGCTGGGTTGCGTAATTTTCATATTCAGCATAAGATGAACGTTATTCGGAACTATCGGATGATATATGCGATGGCTACGACGTATGACACGCAAAAGGGTCAGCAATCGGAACAAGTAAGTTGCGAGTGCGACGGCGATACCAAATATATATATGTATGTACTATAGCACACCCAAAGATCAGATGCCGCCTTTTCGTCTTTTGGGACAGAAAGCGTACTTCCAGCATCATCCGTATCAGATGACAGGCTCACCAGCGGTCCCTCAATTCTGGTAAGCATCATATCCATAGCCGTCGGTTCGTCTGTATGCAGCGGTATGAGCGGAAGCAGCGGACTCACTAAGAGGATAGCCAGCAGCACGGTACGGTTCAGACGGTGAAACGTCTCGCGCCGAAGCAGGATCCTGAAGAGTGAGTAAAGCAGCGTAAGCGTTACCGCCCACCGAATGGCGTAGATAATAAATGCAGCCATATGTCAGTCTTCCTTACGTTTTAGGTCGGCCAGATATTGAAGCAAATCCGCCTCGGTGACCTTATCCTCTTGCATGAGTGCCGACACTACGCTCATGTACGAGTCGCTGAAGAAGCGATTGATAACACTCGACAACCGTCCTCTTCCGTATGCTTGCTTGTCCACGATAGGCCGATAGACGAAGCCTCGTCCTTTCGGTTCATGCATAAGATACGCTTTCTTTTCCAGTGCCTGAAAAGTCTGAGCAATGGCGTTAGCGCTTGGACGAGGTTCCGGATAGAGTGATGCCACATCCTTAGGAGAACACTGGCCAAGTTGCCAAATCAGCTCCATCACTTCCTCTTCTTTGCTTGTGAGTTTTTCCATAATTCAATTACTATTAGCACTAATTGAACAATATTTTCTATTGAATTTGATGCAAAGATAAGCAGTTTTGGGGATATAAACAAATAAATTCACATTTATTTAACAGAAAAATATGTTGAAATGTGTTTTTTGAAGAGATTTTGTGTTATTCCAACCCAAATGTCAGGAGAAACTATTTCTTCGGACTCTTGTTGAAATGGTAGGAGACACGGAGCATGACGTAGTTGGGGATGATGCGATACCATGTCTCCGTCCGCCCTTGGGCGTTCACTTCATAGGTGGTGTTTGATAGTTGGTTGAATATGTCGTGGCCTTCAAGCGTAAGTTTGACCTTGCCGTGCAGTATGGTCTGGGTGACCGAGGCGTTGACGACGAACTCGTCCTTGTTCATCACGTCACTGGCATATCCACGCCGGCTCAGCATCATGGCATCCATGTTGAATGTGGTGTTCCATGCCGGGATGGCCTGCATGGCGTTCAGCCCATAGCGGAAGTCGAAGGCGCTGATGTTGCTGAACGAGGTGCGGTGCCCCCAAGTGCGACGCCACTGCAGGTTGCCGCTCATGCCCACCTTCGTGTTCTTCGCCTTGTAACTCATTTTCAACTCCTCGTGGAGATTCACGGTCTCCACCTTGTTGAGCAGGGCGTCGGTCATGCCGGCGACCGAGGCATAGTCCACCGAATGCCACACATTGCAGCCCGTGCCGCTCTCCACCCACCATAGCTGGTTTTTGTTGAGCGAGAGCGTGGTGTTGTAAGAGGTGTTCCACGACCAGTTGCCCTCCACGTTCTCCGGTCGGTAGGTGTAGGCACCGGTTTGTTCGTTGTAGGTGAATCCCTGGGCCACTGATCGGATGTGATAGGTGTAGCTTGACGTGAGTCTGGCGGCGGTGACACCCGTTTGTCTGGTTTTCAGCCTGGCCTGCCACATCATGCTGGCGTTGATGCGGCGGTTGTCCTTCAGCGAAGGGTTGCCCTCGGTGATTCGGAGTGCGTTTCGGGCATCACGGTAGGGCATCAGGTTCATCAGCCCTGGCGATGAAGACGTCATGCCCATGCTCAGCGTCCATGCGTTGTGTCTCAGGTTAATCGAGGGATTCAGCACGAACATGTTGTGATGGGCGAGGGTGTCGATTCTGCCGCGTTGGTAGTCGAGCCGCTCGTGTTGCACATGGAAGGGCAGGCTCAGCGACACATCCACCGGGAAGTGCCCGGTCCTGTTCAAATTCAGGGTCACGTTGAACTCGTTCTCCTGCTTCCTCAGTCGGCTGTAGGTGCTGTTCTCTGCATCGTACACGGAACGCAGCATTTCAAGGTTTGATGGCAGCAGGTCAATGGCGGTACTGTCTCGGAGTCCCCATCCTGGGAGATTGTGCAGCGTGTAAAGTGGGTCGCTGCTGTTGGTGCCGCTCACCATGTACCGTTCCGTAAGGTATAATTTTAGGTTCTTCCACAACATACAGTCGTATTTTACCGAAGGCTCGAACTTGTAATCCATGGTGTAGGCGTCTTGGAACTCATGGCGGAAATGACCGGTCTCCGTTGTCACAGACGTGGAGTGCTGGCGACTGAATCCCTCGCGTTCGATACGTGACCACCACCCGTCTATGATGCCACTGACGGCCTTGTAGATGGTAAACCTGGCATTTGCCCAACCCAGTCCATATTGTTTCGTCTTGCCGAGGCCTTCTGTCTTCTGGGTGGCCGTAGTCTGCTCGTCGTCCCATTGCCGCAGGTTGCCCAGTGTGCTGTTGTCTGTCTCTTTATAAAAGAGATTTATCCTGCTGTCTTGAATCCACGGCGCCCAACGGAACTCATTGCGCACTTGGAACGCAGTGATTTTGTTCCTTGCAGTGTGTGTGCTTTGTGCGAATGCCGTCCCGGTGGGCAGGAAGCGCTCTTGATAGGAGCCCGATTCGTCGAGGTCGTTGAAGTGGTCGAATGAGATTTCCAAGATTTCATGCAGGACCGGGAAGCCGGACCATTTCTTCGTGGATTGGTAGTCGAAGCTCGCGCCCGCCGCCTTGCGTGTCGAAGGCTTGTTCTGGTTGCCCAAGACAAGGCCCTGTCCTTCGTGCCATCCTTGCGCGATGGCGCGGGTGATGTCGTTGATGTTGTTCAGGTTGCCGAAGGCTCCCATCGTCAATGTCTTGGTCAGCATCAGCCCGAACGCCCTTGTCTGATATCTGTCATGTGTGCCGCCAGCCGCCTCCACGTTGACTATCGAGGTCAGTGCATATTCGTCTTTCAGGTTCACGTCCATCACATACTCGGGATGCTCTTCCTTGATGCCCCTTATGGCTGCTTGCAACGACTGCCTTTCATACACTTTCAGTTCTTTCACCGTGTAGTACGGCAGGTTTTCCATCAGCACCTTTTTGTTGCCCCTAAAGAGCGACCTGGAGTTGAGTGTCAGTTCGTCTATCTTCCTGCCGTTGATGAATATCTCGCCCGCATCCGTCATCCGTGCGCCGGGCAGTTGCTCTATCAAGTGCTGCAGCATCGAACCTTCGGGCAGTTGGAAAGCCGTGGCGTCATAGACCAGCGTGTCACCGCGCATCTTCACCTTGATGCGCGTGGCCTTCACCACCACCTCGTCCAAACCGATGGTCTTCATAATAGACTTACGCATGTTAATCATCGGCACCTTGAGCGTATTGTCCTTGTATCCTTCGGGGATGTTCACCTTCGCCCAGCCGTCCTCATAGCCATCCTTCTGCACCCGCACCAGGTAGTTGCCGGGCTTTCCAGACATGCCGATGTAATATATGGTGGATACGTGAATGGAATCGTTTCCAATCTCATGGACTTGCGGATAGCACTCCACCATCGTGCTGTCATCGCGCATCAGCGTGACCTTGCAGCCGAAGAGGCCGCGCTCCAGGAAGCCGTCCTGCACGCCGCCTTGCAGCACCACGCCTGAACCCTGCCCCATTGCGGAAATGGCGACAAAGGTGAGAATGATGGTGATGATTTGTCTTTTCATTGTTATTCTTCTTCTATTTGATGGGTGAAATAATACTGGCGACGGTGCTGATGGAGCTGGGCGAAGCGGTAGTTGAGGAACTGAAGCGCCATCTGGGCGGCCTTCTTGCTCTGAAGGAAATGCTGGTTGAGCTGCTGGCCACTGACCAGACGGACGGTGCAGGGCTTGTCGGCACGGATGGTGACAGGAGCGGCGTCGCCG
>CAMHEA010000085.1 GCA_946184025.1 uncultured Prevotella sp. | reverse complement strand
TTTGCCGAAATCCTTGAAGGAATAGGAGAGGAGTTCGTCATGGGCATTGGCAGCATCGCCTTGGGTGACGCTGCCAATGTTTTCCTTGACAAATTTCTTGATGGTGTCCTTTGCTTGTTGTTTGGGACCGCAAGAAACGAGGGCGAGGAGACCTATATATATAAATAGGTGTATGACGTTGCTGTTTTTTTTCATCCTTCTTACGCGTTTTTCAGAATTTCCAGCAGGTGATCCCAAACCATCTGTACGGTGGGAATGAGCAGGCGTTCGTCGGGAGAATGTACGCCGCGGAGGGTCGGACCGAAGGATACCATGTCGAGATTCGGATATTTTTCTGAGAACAATCCACATTCCAGACCGGCATGGATGCCAAGTACGAGCGGATCTTTCTGGAATAGTTTCTTGTATGTCTCGACGGCAATTTCGGTCAGCCGGCTGTTGGGATTCATCTTCCATGCCGGATAGCCATCGCCCTGTACCACTTCGGCTCCGGCCAGTTGGAATACGGCTTTGATGGTGGCGGCCTGGTTGTCGAGGGCACTCATCACGTTGCTGCGTTGCGAAGCTACGATGACGGCTTGGTTTTCTTCGGTGACAATGCTGGCTACGTTGTTAGAAGTTTCTACCAACCAAGCTAGTTCTTCGTCCTGACACATGGCAAATACGCCATTGTCTACGGCTTGCAGGGCTTGGATGAGTCGCGTGCTGGTCTCCAGAGGCATCACCGGAGCGGCTTCGGTGCTTTCCATCTGGAAGTCCATCGTCTTCTCCGTAACGTGATATTCTTCTTCCACTTGTGTGGCAAAGACGTTCCAGTCGGCTTTGACGTTCTCTTTCTTATCGGAGGGAACGGCAAAGATGATAATTCCGTCGCGTGGAATGGCATTGTGCAGACGGCCGGCATTGAAGCTGGCCAGACGCAGACCGTAGCGTTCCTGTGTCTGATAGAGGAATCGTGCGAGCACTTTCAGTGCGTTGGCGCGTTTCTTGTTGATGTCGTCTCCGGAGTGTCCGCCGATGAGTCCTTTCAAGGAAGCCTTCAGGAAGAACATGCCTGCAGGTGCTTCTTCCTTCGTGAAGTGGAAAGTTGCAGTCGTGTTACGTCCTCCGGCGCACGATACGAAGATTTGTCCTTCGTCTTCGGAATCAAGGTTGATGAGCATGTCGCCTGTCATAAAGCCTGGTTTCATGCCTTCTGCTCCTGTCAGCCCCGTTTCCTCGTCGCGGGTGAAGACACACTCCAGCGGACCATGTTCCAAATCGTCGCTGTCGAGGATAGCCAGCTCAATGGCGCATCCGATGCCGTCGTCGGCTCCCAGGGTCGTTCCCTTGGCTTTCATCCATTCGCCGTCTACATAAGTCTGGATGGGGTCTTTCTCGAAGTCGATATCGACCTCTGGCAGTTTCTCACACACCATGTCCATGTGGCTTTGTAATATGATGGTGGGGCGGCCTTCATGCCCTTTCGTACCCGGTTTGCGGATGATGACATTGCCAGTTTCGTCGACCAGTGTGTCCAATCCTCGGCTTTCTCCGAATTGCTTGAGATACTCAATCATCTTCTCTTCCTTCTTGGAAGGGCGTGGAATTGCATTGATTTTTGCGAATTGCTCGAACACGCGAGCAGGTTTCAGTTCGATTGTTGCCATTTTCTTATTTGTTTTGATTCGTTTAAATCTTATAATTCATGTTCTTTTTGTTCTGATTATTTTGAGATTTCCGCTATTTCCATTAACTTTGCACTCGTTAAATCATTTGCAAATATAAGAAAAATGCTGGAAAGTCTACTCTTGAGCGTGTTAATAATTGCTATTGCTCTTGCATTCTTGTGTGTAAAGGTGCTTCTGAAGAAGAACGGACGCTTCACTTCAATGCATATTCACGACAGCGAGGCAATGAAAGAACGGGGCATCCACTGTGTCATGGATCAGGATCGCGAAGCCCGGCAGGCCAATCGTGCCTATTGACCATAGGAGGAGAGCTTTCGTAAGAAGGTGAATCAATTAAAAACATTTATATAGAAATGAAGAAAACATTGTTTTTTGCGATGGCAGCAGTATGTGCCATGACATCGTGCAACAACCAGCCGCAGCAGAACGACACCAAGGCTGAGGCTGCCGGAGAGACTCAGGATGTAAAGATTGCCTATGTAGAGGTGGACTCTATTATGAGTCAGTATGATTACTGGAAGGAAGTGACCAAGCTGATGGAGCAGAAGGAACAGAACATCCAGAAGACTTTGGCTGGCAAGCAACAGGCTTTGCAGCAGGCTGCTGCCAACTTTCAGCAGGGCTTGCAGGCCAATAAGTACACTCAGCAGCAGGCACAGAGCTATCAGGCCAGCATCCAGAAGCAGGCTCAGGATGCCGATGCGTTGCAGCAGCGTTTAGCCAACGAGTATCAGCAGGAGGTTGTCAAGTATAACAAAGCACTCTCTGACAGTATCCATAACTATCTGGTAACCTTCAATAAGGACAAGAAGTATGCTATGATTCTGGCTAAGCAGGGCGACAACATTCTTTATGCCGACAAGTCGAACGACATCACTGATGCAGTGATTAAAGGACTGAACAAGGCCTACAAGGGCATGAAGAAAGAAACTCCGGCTGCTAAGGAAGAGAAAAAAGAAGAAAAGAAATAACGGATTTCCCCATTAATGTACAACCCTGGGAGCATCGGAGAAAGGTTCGCCGATGCTCCTTTTTTCAATAAGAAGAATATGACGCGGAAGCAACGATACGATTACGTCATAGACTATTTCCGGCAGCAGATGCCGGAGGTGACGACGGAGTTGGACTTTGGCAGTGCTTTCCAACTGCTGTGTGCCACCTTGTTGAGTGCACAGTGTACCGACAAGCGCATCAATCAGGTGACACCAGCTTTGTTCCGACGTTTTCCCACACCTAAGGAGATGGCAAAGGCGGAACCGGAGGACGTATTAGAATATGTGAAGAGTGTTTCCTATCCTAACAGTAAATCAAAACATCTGGTTGATATGGCGCGGATGATTGTTGCTGAATTCGGAGGCGAGGTACCGTCGTCAATGGACGACCTGGTGAAACTGCCGGGTGTAGGCCGCAAGACGGCCAACGTGATGCAGGCTGTTTGGTTCGGACGTGCCGCCATGGCAGTAGACACTCATGTGTTCCGCGTTAGCCACCGTTTAGGACTCGTTCCCAAGACGGCCAACACACCTTTGAAAGTGGAGCGGTGCCTGATGAAGAACATTGCGGAGGAGGATGTTCCGAAGGCGCACCATTGGCTGTTGTTGCATGGCCGTTATGTCTGCACGAGCCAGCGTCCGAAATGCTCAAGGTGTTTCTTCAATGATATTTGCCCAAAACTGTTGGAAGGCAGTAAATTAGAATAAAAAGATTAAGGAATGGATTCAAAAAGGATCATCGCGTTTCTGAAGGCTGTAGCAGCCCATAACAACCGTGAGTGGTTTGCTGAACATAAGGCGGAATACCTCTATTGCAAGGAGAATTTTGAGGAAGGTGTGGCGCAGGCCATCACCCATATAGCCGCGTTTGACCCCCATGTGGCTCATCTCACTCCCAAGGATTGTGTCTATCGTTTCTATCGTGATATTCGTTTCTCGGAAGACAAATCACCTTATAAGCGACATTTCGGGGCCTACATCTGCGAGAAAGGAAAGAAAAGTCTTCGTGCTGGCTATTACATCCACTTGCAGCCCGGTCGTTGTTTTGTTTCGTGTGGTGCCTATTGGTTGCCGATGGATATCCTGACAGCTTGTCGGAATGAAATCATGGCTAATATTGACGATTGGCGCAAATGTGTAGAAAACGGTCATTTCGTCAAGCTCTATGGCTATCCCGGTGAAGGCATTATGTCCGAAGAAGCACTCTCAGACAAGGGCTTTGGACTGGCTCACTTGAAGAGTTGTCCGAAGGATTTCCCTCGTGACTATGAGTTTATACAATACTTGCGAATGAAGGACTATGCCGTGTGGCATCGGGTAGACGACGATTTCTTCGAAGGCGAGGGTTGGCTGGACGAGATCGCAAAGATGTTCAAGGTGGCTAAGCCCTTGAATTATTTCGTCAACGCCGTCATAGCAGACTACGATTGATGAAGGCGGAGCTTGACAAAAACGTAAAAAGGTAAAATAGGGATTGTCATTCACATCCGCTATTTTACCTTTTTGCTTTTGATTTATTGTATTTCTACTTCTTTCTCAGTTCTGCAATCGTCTCTTTCAAGGCAGCAATCTTTTCCAAAGAGTCGCTTTCTTTCTTGCGCTCCAAGGCAACCACGGCTTCGGGAGCATTGGCCACAAAGCGTTCATTGCTCAGTTTCTTGCGAACACCCATCAGGAAACCTTCAAGATGTTGCAGCTGATTCTCAGCCTTGGCAATTTCAGCTTCCACGTCAATCATATCGCCCAGGGGAACAGCATATTCCTGAGTGCCTACCATAAAGGCAGATGCATCGGAACTCTTTTCGGTTACGGTCTCGATGCTCTTCAGGTTAGCCATCTTGCGGATAACGTCGTCGTAGCTTTCAAACGGGTTGTTGCCGACAATCTGTAATGCCAACTGCTCTTTGGGGGCAATGTTCTTCTGGCTGCGCACCGTACGCACACCGCTGACAATCTGTTTCACACACTCAATGGCTTCGATCAGTGCCTGTTCTTCAGCTGTCGGAGCATCCAGTTTCAGACATTCACGCATGATGGAATCGCCGTCTTTCCGCTCGTATAGAGCCTGCCACAGTTCTTCTGTGATGAATGGCATAAACGGATGAAGCATCTTCAACAAAGCATCAAAGAAGCGCAGGGTTTCATCATAGGTCGTCTTGTCGATGGGTTGTGGCTGGCCGTTAATGTAGGCTGGTTTTACCATCTCCAGATACCAGCTGGAGAACTCGTCCCAGAAGAGTCGGTAGATCTCCATCAAGGCTTCAGAGAGACGGTATTTGGCAAACAGGTCGTTCAGCTCAACATTGGTAGCCTTGAGCTTTGCGTCAAACCAAGCCACGGCCGTCTTGCTGGCTTCCGGCTGTTCGGCATCGCTGACCTCCCAACCTTTTACCAGTCGGAAGGCATTCCAAATTTTGTTGTTGAAGTTCCGGCCTTGTTCACAAAGGCTTTCATCGAAAAGAATGTCGTTGCCGGCAGGTGCAGAGAGCATCATGCCCATACGCACACCGTCGGCACCGAACTTTTCGATCAGCATCAGCGGATCGGGCGAGTTGCCGAGCGACTTCGACATCTTGCGGCCGAGCTTGTCGCGTACGATACCTGTGAAGTAAACGTTCTTGAAGGGGAACTTGCCCATGTATTCTTCGCCAGCCATAATCATGCGAGCCACCCAGAAGAAGATGATGTCGGGAGCTGTTACAAGGTCGCTGGTGGGATAGTAGTAGCTGATTTCCTCGTTGCCAGGATTGTTGATGCCGTCGAACAGGGAGATGGGCCATAGCCAAGAGGAGAACCATGTGTCCAGAGCATCTTCGTCCTGACGCAGGTCTGTCAGCTGAAGGGTGCTGTTGCCACTCTTCTCGCGTGCCAGTTGCAAGGCATCCTCAGGTGTTTTGGCCACGACAAAGTCGTTTTCCTCATTATAGTAATAGGCAGGGATGCGGTGCCCCCACCACAGCTGACGGCTGATACACCAGTCTTGGATGTTCTCCAGCCAGTTCTTATAAGTCGTCTTGTACTTCGGCGGATAGAAATTCATCTCTCCGTTCATGACGGGCGGAAGGGCTATATCGGCAAAGTGTTGCATCTTTAGGAACCATTGCAGCGACAGACGCGGCTCAATGGCCGTATCCGGATTGCGTTCGGAATATCCCACCTTGTTCACATAGTCTTCCACCTTTTCCATCAGACCCGCTTCTGTCAGGTCTTTGGCAATCTGCTTGCGGCAGGCGAAGCGATCCATACCCACATAGAGAGGACTCTGCTCGCTGATGGTTCCGTCTGCATTGAATATGTCGATGGTTTCCAGATTGTGGGTCTTACCCAGCATATAGTCGTTCGTGTCATGGGCAGGGGTCACTTTCAAGCAACCTGTACCGAATTCGATGTCCACATATCGGTCTTCAATAACCGGAATGACGCGGCCTACCAACGGAACGATGACCTTTCGGCCTTTCAGCCACTGGTTTTTCGGGTCTTTCGGGTTGATGCACATGGCCGTATCGCCCATGATGGTTTCCGGACGAGTCGTGGCAACAACGGCATAGTAGCCCTTTTCATCCTTGTGGATGACGTTGCCTGCTTCAGCCAGTTCTTGCTCTTCGTTCAGGCAGTCAAGTCCCTCCACATAGTATTTCAGATGGTAGAGCTTCGATTGCTCCTCTTTGTAGACAACTTCCTCGGTAGACAAGGCTGTCAGTGCCTTCGGATCCCAGTTCACCATACGCAGGCCGCGATAGATGAGCCCTTTGTTGTAAAGGTCTACGAATACCTTGATGACGCTCTTGCTGCGTTTCTCGTCCATCGTAAAGGCCGTACGGTCCCAGTCGCAGGAAGCACCGAGCTTGCGCAGTTGCTTCAGGATGATGCCGCCGTGCTCGTCTGTCCATGCCCAGGCATGTTTCAGAAACTCCTCACGCGTCAGGTCGTGCTTCTTGATGCCCTGTTCAGACAGTTTCTTCACCACCTTAGCCTCCGTAGCGATGCTCGCGTGGTCTGTGCCAGGCACCCAACAGGCGTTCTTGCCCTCCATGCGTGCACGGCGAACGAGGATGTCTTGGATCGTATTGTTCAGCATGTGACCCATGTGCAGCACACCGGTGACGTTGGGTGGCGGAATCACCACCGTATAGGGCTCACGTCCGTCGGGTTTGCTACTGAATAGTTTGTTCTCCAGCCAATATGCATACCATTTGGCTTCCACCTCTTTCGGGTCATACTTTGTTGCTAATTCCATTGTATATGAATTGATATTGTTTCCTTGCTTATTATATATAGTTATGCGAAAATCCCTGCAAAGTTCGAATAAGCGGGCACAATGCAAAGAAAATATTTGTATTTCTTTGTCCGTTTCAAAAAACTTCGTATCTTTGCCATGTCCTTTACGGAAGTGGATGCTGTAAACGCAGAAGCCGAAGGGTGGGGACTACATATATGGAAAAGGTGTCTACTCAGGCGCTTTGTTCTTTTGACAGTCTTTGAAGTCTCGCAAACTCGAAACCAGTCGGAAAACAAAGCAACAGTAGATGTTCATGGGAGTATGTAAAATGACAGCCCGTTGTATATCTATATATTAGATGATATATAGGTTAGATGGTGGGATGTTATGCATATTCATCGTGTGGGCTTCTGCGTTGCTCTTCCTTTGACTGGTGGGCAATGCGAGACGCCTTAAGACTGTGGGACGAGCAACTGGTACAGCAACCCACACTTTTTTTGTATCATGTACCAAGCATTTCATTTTAGGTTTAACTTTCCTTGCCTTGGGGTTGTAGCGTGGAGCAAAAACTTTGTATTTCAATTAGCGATGAAGAAAAGAAGAGGCAAATTCAAGTATCGGCGCAAAGCCTACGTTTGTCCCTGCTCTGAGATCTTGCCGGTGGAATGTATTCTTATGTCAACGATGCTTATCACCTCGTTAGACCGCCGTCGTGACTATCGTGCAGGCAACGACCCATTTGAACAGATTGATTTCGAAGGAGAGGTGTATGGGCGCAGCGATTATGGTGCAGGCTACGATCCCTTCGAATGGGGCGACGTAACAGGCCGCAACGATTATGGTTTCGGTGGCGGCCTGTTCTGTGACAATTAGATTATTTTGTTCTGGTAATAATCTTAAAGTGAAGTTTAACAGTAAATAAATCATTATCATTAAAAAACAACAAGACAATGAAAACAATGAAGCATTTTTCCCATTGGCTGTCAGCTTCGGCAGCAATAATACTGTCTGCACTTATCGCATCGTGCAGCAGCAGTGACAATGACGCAGAAGGAATCTGGGCGGAGCCCGTTGCACAATCCGCACCTCTACACTTCGTGGCTCAGCTGGATGGCAAGAGCAGTATCGTAAACAATGCCAAAGCCGTCGATCTCGGTGAAGACTTCGGTGACGATGGCGTCGAACTCAGTGCAAAGCACAATGCTCCCCGTCGTGTCATCGTCTCCCCTGGAGAAAACGATGAAACCCTTGATGCAAAATGGGCTACGGGCGAGCAGGTTGGGCTTATCTATAAGGTCGATGATGTCAAGTATCTGACCCCAGCCACCGTTACTGCTACCACAGGAGAGGATGGCATTGCCACGATTGAGGGTACGCTTGAATATGCTCCCACTACCGATACGCCAGTCAAGATTGTCTACCCATTAGCTGCTGCTGATGAGACAGAAGAGAGCGGCATCAAGGCTGGCTATCTGAAGGATGGTCAGGATGGAACCATCGAGACCATCTCCAACAAGTTCGACGTGGCTACTGCTGACGGCATTCTTGCCGTGAATGGTACCAATGCCACGCTGAAGAATATCGTGTCACTTGAAAACCAGTATGCCATTCTCCGTCTTCGCTTCACCGCGGGCGGATCCCCCATCGAAAAAATCCATCGCCTTTACGTCACCGATCCTGCTACAAACACAGACATCATAACGGTCAAGGGAAGTAATATGTCAACTTACTATGCTGTCATGGAGCCGGTAACCACCTCCACCATTCTTCGTTTCACCATCATTAGCGATGCTGCCACCTATACAAATACAGCCAGATTGACAGGTCTTGAACCCAGCATGTATTATCGCTCTTCGCTGAGCCTTAACGCCAGCGGGGCTGGTGCTGTCGACCTCGGTCTTCCCAGCCGGACCCTTTGGGCAACCTGCAATGTCGGTGCAGAAAACTATGCTCCTGAGGCTTATGGTGACTTTTTCGCCTGGGGCGAGACGACGGGGTATAGTAGTGCAAATAATCCTCCGACAGATGGTCGTTCTTTTGACTGGGACGGCTACACCAAATCATTCGGTACCTATGACAGCAGTGCTTCTCCCGACTATGGCTTTACAAAGTACAACACAACCACTCCTATTCCCATACTCCAAGCCGCGCACGATGCCGCCACTGTCAACTGGGGCCGTATATGGCGCATGCCTACGTATGCTGAGTGGGACGAGCTTTTAACAGCATATCCTTCAAGCACCGCTTCCGGCAGCAAGCGCAGGGCATGGCTTGCCGACTACAATGGGGTAGCTGGCCTTGCTTTCTACGATGCCTCAGACAACGTCTTGTTTTTTCTGCCTGCTGCGGGCTTTCGCTCCCAAACGTCTCTGATTAATCAGAGGACAGCAGGTCGCTACTGGTCGAGTTCACTCTACACGACTGATGTCCAGATTGCTTGGTACTTGAGTCTCAATAGGGATGGGGATAAATCCTTTATGAGTTATAACGGCGGCCGTTGCAATGGTCGTTCTGTTCGCCCCATTGTCGCTGATAAGAGTACAAATTAAGAAAAATAGTAAT
>CAMHEA010000084.1 GCA_946184025.1 uncultured Prevotella sp. | reverse complement strand
TTTCCTTTTTTTCTTTGTTTTTGGGGAATTTTCCGGAGACCTGCTATTAAAAAACGGACCGGCAAATGGCATGCCGGTCCGTGGGTTACGAAACTGTTTCCTTTTATTCTCCGCGCATCTTCCGTCGCACGGCAGCGTTGGCTTTCACCCAGTCGGTATCTAAGGAGAACTGTGTGAGGAAGTCATCACGGTTATAGTAGGCCAGCACGAAATCGCGGTTGGTCTCGTTGAAGAGCGGATAGTTAATGCTGGCATCGCGGAACATCTTCATAATGTTCTCTTTTTCCTTTTCTTTCTTGGCACGACTGTATTCTTTGATGAAGAGGTTGACGTAGTCATACATGTAGTATGCCTGACTGTCGCGACGGGCAATGATGTCCATCATGTCTTCGGGTTTCAGTTCGCGTGTGGAATCGGACATTTCTTCCATGGTTTTTGTGTTCAGATAAGTTAGTGCGTCAACTTTGAACAGTG
The DNA here is from genome assembly GCA_946184025.1 of uncultured Prevotella sp. Classification (GTDB taxonomy): domain Bacteria; phylum Bacteroidota; class Bacteroidia; order Bacteroidales; family Bacteroidaceae; genus Prevotella. The sequence goes on along the minus strand of CAMHEA010000084.1, from coordinate 9,302 downwards.
CAATCTTCCTGACACTGACATCTTCCTTGGTGTCATTGAGTGTCTTGTTGCTGCTTTCGTAGATGGCGTTGAACACTTTCTGTGCATGACATGGCAGGATTGCCATGATGGATAAGCATGCGAATAACAGTATTTTCTTCATATTTTCTTGTTTGTTGAAAGTTTCTTTTATTTGTTTTTTTCTTTCTCGGATTGGACTAAACACAGTTCTTTGACGCAGATTCAAAGGTTTCGTTTAAGCACCAAGCTATGGTTGATGCATGGGGGCCACTCTTCTTTATAGTGGGTGACCATGATCAAGGTCTTGTCTTTCCGTTTGCAGAATGCTTCTATCACGTCTTTTACCAGCTGCCGGTTCACATTGTCGAGCCCGTGGAGGGGTTCGTCGAGGATCAACAGCTCCGGGTCTTTGACAAAAGCACGGGCAAGGAGTGCCAGGCGTTGCTCTCCGCTGGACAATTCAAGGAAGGAGGCCTCTTCTTTGCCGCTTAGACCAAAGATGTCCATCCAAAAGCGGCAGATGTCGTAGTCCTTGTCGGAGGGCTTAACATAGAGTCCCACGGAGTCTTTCAAACCACTGGCAACGACGCGGATGGCCGGAAGGTTGCGTTGGTAGGAACGGTGCATCTCCGGTGAGACGTAGCCGATGTGCTTCTTGATGTCCCAGATGCTTTCGCCATGGCCCCGGTCTTGTCCGAACAGGGCGATGTCGCAGGCGTAAGACTGTGGATTATCAGCACAGACCAGGCTCAGCAGGGTGGATTTTCCGGCTCCATTCTGTCCGCTCAGAGCCCACCGTTCGCCTTTTCTGACCACCCAGTCTAGTTCATGGAGTATCGTACGGCTTCCATACTGGATGCTTACCTTTCTCATGCTGACAACTTCTTCGCTGGGATAAGCCCTTCCGGCATCTGGAAGAGCTGCGATGCGTGCTTCCTTTTCCTTGCTCAGGACGCTTTTCGGAAACGATGGTCTGTTATTTATATAATGTTCGCGCGTAACCTTCGGCATCACCGTCATGTCTCTGACTTCTACGACGTGAGTGATGAAATCCGGAATGTCGTCACTCTTGGAAAGGACAAGGATAATTTGGAGCGGTTGCTGTGACAAAGGAATCTGCTTGTCCGTGTCGCTGTAGGACATTTGTTGCCGGGAAAGGTCGCCAAGCAAGTGCTTCAGTTGCTCGCGGGTTTCCTCGTCGAGCCCAATGAAAGGGTTGTCCATGACCAGGACACGAGGCGCGGAGAATAGGGTGGAGGCCAGTTTGAACTTGCGGAGCTCACCACTAGACAACAGAATGATGTATTTGTCAAGCAAATGCTCCATGCAGAACAACTGGTAGATATGCTGCTGAAGCCTTCTGCGTTCAGGAGTGTCTTCACCTGCCATCAGGAATGCTTCTTCCAGTTTCTGTCCGGCAGTCGGTGTTTCAGCATCTATTTCCATCTGATTCCACCGCTGTTGCAGAAAATAGGTGCGATCATTATCCCCGCCGTATGTATCGCGGAAAGTGATGTATTTGATGTTGTCGCTCACAAGCTGCTTGCGGCTCGGTGAGAAGTCATAGCGGGCCATGTCAGGAAAGAGCGGATGCCGTCCGACAACCATGTCGATAAACATAGACTTGCCGCCGCCGTTCGGTCCGACAACCGCAATATGTTCGCCGTCAGCCGTTGTGAAGTTAACGGGAGTGGCCATTCGCCACTTCGGCATCTTACTGACACCATTCTCTATATGGATAATTTCTTGCATATTCTCTTTTGTCGTCTACACGGCTTCCTTTTATAGCCATTCAACCAATCAGTCCTTTTATTCTTGCCTTGTTCTTGTTGGCAAAATCCTTCCAACTGCTGAAGTGTTTGTCGCTTTCCGGCCTTCCCATCTGCATGAAATGACAATAGGCTGCCCCCAAAGCATCTGTCGCATCCATGAATTTGGGCATGTCTTCCTCATCGAGTCTCAAGAGACGCTTCAGCATTCCCGCCACTTGCTCTTTCGATGCACTGCCGTTTCCTGTTATGGCCATTTTGATTTTCAAAGGTGCGTATTCGTGTATCGGCACGTCACGTTCTATGGCTGCAGCGATGGCTACACCTTGAGCGCGTCCCAGTTTCAGCATGGATTGCACGTTTTTCCCAAAGAAAGGTGCTTCGATAGCCATTTCGTCAGGCAGGAACTCATCAATGATGCCGGTCACGCGCTCGAAGATTCTGCCAAGGCGCAGGTATGGATCGCTTTCCTTTCTCATGTCAATGACACCCATGACAACCAATTCTGCTTTGTTGCCTACAACCCGGATGATGCCATACCCCATGACATTCGTTCCCGGATCAATGCCGAGGATGATCTTTTCAGCTTTCAAGACTTGGCGTTTCCTGTCGTTTCGTTATCGGTCCAAATATGGATTATGTGCCACTTCGTCCCCGATGGTTGTTGCAGGGCCGTGTCCTGGATAGACAACGGTTTCATCAGGCAGCTGTGCCAGGAACCGAAGGCTTTGGATAATCATCATCATGGAACCGCCACCGAGGTCGGTACGGCCAATGGAACCGCGGAAGAGCGTGTCGCCAGAGAAGAGAATCCCTTCCTCTTCACAATAGAAACAGATGCAGCCTTTGGAATGGCCGGGAGTTTCCAGCACCTTAAACGTATGGTTGCCGAACATTATTTCGTCGTTCTCTTCCAATAGCCGACTTGCTGACGGCATTGAGATGTCGAGTTCCATATCGTAGAATTGTGCGGCTTGCTGCTTGGCGTGCATCATCAACTGTTCGTCACGCGCCGACACTTCAGGCTTGATGCCGAACGTCTTGTATAGTGTTTCGTTGCCAAAGTTATGATCCAGGTGTCCATGGGTGACTAACAGGTGCTTGGGCACAAGCTTGTTGTTGGTGATATAGTCGCAAATGGCTTGGCGTTCTTCCTCATAATAGGCACCACAGTCAATGATGACGCATTCCTTTGTCTCGTCGCTTACCACATAGCAGTTCTCTTGCAGCATATTGACGGAATAGCGTTGTATATCCAGTTTCTTCATATTTCAGAATCCTTTGATTGTTATGACAAGGGCAGATAGATGACGTTTTTCTCTTGAAACCATTCCTCTTGGAACCAATTGCCGATGGGCAGAACCTCAACTATGCGCCGGAAGGGCTGTATCTCAGCTTCAAGGTTACCGCCTTTCAATACAAACAGTCCGTTGAGCATGGCGTTCTTCTGTGTCTTCGATACGTTTTTGCGGACGATTCTCACCAGATCGGGCAATGGCATGACCGCTCTGTTCACGATGAAATCGAACTTTTCTTTCTCTTCCTCACCCCGCAGATGTTCAGCCTTGACGTTTTCCAGCCCGATGGAATGGGCGATTTCTGTTGCAACGCGTATCTTTTTACCCGTTCCGTCAATCAGTTTGAAGCTGACCTCAGGAAAAAGGATGGCCAATGGGATGCCGGGGAAACCGCCACCGGTTCCGAAATCAAGAATGCGTGTGCCGTCCTTGAAATGCAGTGCTTTTGCAATGGCCATCGAGTGGAGCACATGGTGCTCGTAAAGGTTGTCAATGTCTTTGCGGGAAATCACGTTGATCTTTGCATTCCAGTCCCGGTACAACTCGTTCAGTGCCGCAAGCTGTTCCTGCTGTTTTGCTGTCAGCTTGGGAAAGTATTTCAGAATCTCCTCCATGTCGTTCTTCTCTATAATTGCTTGCAAAGGTACGGAAAATCGAGTGCAGAACAAAGGAATTCCTTTTCTTTTTTGTAAAGAGGTGCTGGGAAGCAGGAATATTTTCGTAACTTTGCACGCTGAAATGCAGAATGAAATGAAAATAAAAGCAGCGTTGTTCGATTTGGACGGTGTCGTTTTTGATACCGAGTCTCAGTATACGAAGTTCTGGAAAGAAATAGGTCTCAAATACCGTCCCGATGTGGAGTCCTTTGAATATCGAATCAAAGGCATGACGATGAAGCAAATCTTTGAGAAATTCTTTGCGGGGATGGAAGATGAACTTCCAAAAATCATCGATTCCATAGACAAATATGAGGAGAAAATGCACTATGACTATGTCGCTGGAGTGCCGTCTTTTGTGGAAGACTTGCGAAAAAATGGTGTTCGGACTGCCATTGTGACGAGTAGCAATCAGGCAAAGATGGCCAGTGTCTATCGGCAACGGCCGGCATTGAAGGTGCTTTTCGACGAAATCCTTACGTCGGAAGACTTTGCGGAGAGCAAGCCCTCGCCCGATTGCTATTTGAAGGCGGCTGCACGCTTTGGTCTGCTTCCCGATCATTGCGTAGTCTTTGAGGACAGCTTCAATGGTCTGAAAAGCGGAAGAGCCTCCGGGGCTTACGTTATAGGTCTCTCTACAACGAATAAACCATCTGAAATTCAGCCTTTTTGCGATTTCGTCTTAAGTGACTTCTCAGATGTGAACACGCAGAAATTGAACGAAATAATTGTTGCTTCCGAATAAAAGCATTACTTTTGCACCGCAAAAAACAGCCACCGTCCTCAGGACGGGACTGCCAATTTTCCAGCCAAAAGAGTTTCTCCAGAAAAGTAATATGGGGTTTATTGCCTGGTAATATAGGCTTTATTGCTTTGTAATATGGGCTATTTAATGGCGTAATATAGGCTGTTTTACTTTCCTGACGGAAGCACTTTGGCAAGTAAAAGAAGACAGAAAGAACTATGGCAGGGTATTTAGTGACAGATCAGAAAAAGATTACGACGACGAAGTTCGCCGAAATGAAGCGGGCAGGGGAGAAGGTTTCCATGCTCACGGCTTATGATTTCACTACGGCCAGCATTATAGATGCTGCTGGAGTGGACAGTATATTGATTGGAGATTCGGCTTCGAACGTGATGGCGGGCAACGCCACTACGCTCCCGATAACAGTCGATGAGATGATTTATCATGCCCGTTCGGTGGCTCGCGGTGTAAAGCGTGCACTTGTGCTGTGCGACATGCCGTTTGGCAGCTATCAGGTTTCGCGCGAGGAGGGCATCCGCAATGCTTGCCGCATGATGCGGGAAAGCGGAGTGGACGCGCTGAAACTGGAGGGCGGTGTGGAAATCCTTGATACGGTCAAGGGCCTGTTGGATGCCGGAATTCCTGTTTGCGGGCATCTGGGACTGACACCCCAGAGTGTGCACAAATTCGGTGGCTTTGGTCTTCGGGCTAAGGAAGCGGCTGAAGCGGAGAAGCTGATCAGCGATGCCAAGGCACTTGATGCGGCCGGATGTTTTGCCCTCGTACTTGAGAAAGTGCCGGCCAAGCTGGCCGCAGAGGTTACGAAGCTGGTCTCTTGTGTCACAATCGGTATTGGAGCTGGCAATGCCACGGACGGACAGGTGCTTGTCTATGCCGATGCCTTAGGCATGACCCCCGGCTTCAAACCCAAGTTCCTGCGTCATTTTGCACAAGTGGGACAGGCTATGACCGATGGCGTGGGCGACTATGTGCGTGCCGTGAAGGATGGCAGTTTCCCCAATGAGAGTGAGTCGTACTGACCCTACGGCCGGTTTTAGTCTTGCTCGGGCATTGAAAAGAGTTTGAAATGGATACGCAGAACACGCCGATACATCCCCGTTTGTGGCACCGCGACTTCTGGTTGTTGGTGTTTGCCAACATGATGCTGACGATGTCGGTCTACATGCTTGTGCCCATACTTCCCATATGGCTGTCGGGCGGAAGTGTGCAGATGGATAAAATGTCTGTTGGTGCAGTGATGGGTGCCTATGGCCTCGGCTTGTTTGTCTTGGGACCATTCTGTAACTATTGGGTGCAGAAGTATCGTCGTCACCACGTCTGCATGTTGGCTGTTCTGGGTATGATGCTGATCTTGGCTCTTCTTTTTGTCTGTATAGAGAAACAGGCATATTGGGAGCTGGGAGCTGGGTGCTATGTGGGTCTCCGTTTCATGCTTGGGGCTGCCTTCGGGATAGCGCAAATGGTGTTGTCAAGTACGTTGGTCATCGATACCAGTGAGTCCTTTCAGCGCACGGAGGCCTGTTATTCCGCAGCATGGTTCGCCCGTTTTTCCCTTTCGCTGGGTCCGATGCTGGCTCTTGTGTTGTGCCGGTATTTCTCCCGTGGAGCCGTCTGTTTCGTCGTCATGGGGTTAGCAGCCGTGTCGCTGCTGTTGCTTCGGGCTGTCTCTTTCCCGTTCAAGGCTCCTGACGATACGATGACGAAAATCGGGCTCGACCGTTTCTTCCTTCCGCAAGGAGGGCTGCTCTTCCTGAATCTTTTGTTGATAACGACGGTGATGGGGCTGCTGATGACGCTTCCGCTATCAGCCCAGTTCTACACGATGCTCATGGGCGGTTTCCTGCTGGCTTTGCTGGCAGAGAAGTATGCTTTTCCAGACGCTGATTTGAAAAGTGAGGCTGTTACGGGATTGCTGGCAGTGGGTGCAGCCGTGCTCCTTCTCCTTCTGCGTGGCACTCAGCCGACAGTTGCCTATATAGCCCCGATGCTCATTGGTATGGGGATGGGACTCGTGGGAAGCCGTTTCCTGCTCTTTTTTATCAAGTTGAGTCAACATTGCCAGCGTGGAACGTCACAGAGCACGTTCTTTCTGGCATGGGAAGCGGGTATCAGTCTGGGGCTTTTCGTGGGATATGCACTATCGGGGTCTGTTGCTTCCACCTTATTATATTATTGTCTTCCACTAATCATCGTGAATTTGGTGTTCTATAACTTTGTTGTGCATCCATGGTACATGAGCCACAAGAACCGGTGATCAGCATCAGAGGCATGGTTTGTTTGCTGCATTGACAGATGCTCTCAGTCTTGTTTTGCTTAGAAAAAATATAATAGGAAAGCCTTTCCAAGATGTTGTTCCGGAAAAGGGGAACGGCTTGGTTGTTGTTGTCCTGATGGCGTTTGAGTTGGCGAACTATTCGTGGTGATAGGGTTCACCTTTGATAATGGTGCAGGCACGATAAAGTTGCTCTGCAAAGATGAGCCGTACCATCTGATGAGAAAATGTCATCTTTGAAAGCGAGATCTGTTCGTCAGCCCGTTCATAGACGGCAGGGGAGAATCCGTAGGGACCTCCGATGATGAACACGAGTCTTTTGGCCGTATGCTGTTTCTTCTGCAACCATTCGGCAAAGGTGGTGCTTCTGAACTCCTTGCCGTGTTCGTCGAGAAGCACTACCGTGTCAGAAGGTTGCAGTTGCTTCATCAGCAGTTCGCCCTCTATGGCTTTCTGCTGTTCTTGAGAGAGTTTCTTGGTGTTTTTGATATCAGGGATTGTCATGATATGGAAGGGCATATAGTGGCCTATCCGTTCCACATAGTCGCTGATGCCGGCCACGAAATGCTTGTTGTCTGTCTTCCCTACGAGAATGAGTTCAGTCTTCATATTCGTGCTTCCGTTTGGGATTCATGGGAAACCATCCTTTCTTGACTCTTCTTTTTTGTGCAAAAAGTTCGCCGATTCCCCATAGGAGGCTTGCGCCGCATACGCCCAGCAAGGATGAGAGGATGACGTTTTCCACCATAAAGGCGATGGCAATGAAAGCCAACCCCAATGTAAGAAATAGCCACCAGAAGCGGGTTCCGCTGTAGTATTCGGTCTTGATGACAAGGGGATGGCACAGTCCAATGACAAGAAATGTGCTTACGGCAATGATGATTCCAGTATAATGAAGTTCCATAAAAAGCGAATTAGTGCACAAAATTACAAAAAAATATGTAATCACGCGGCATAATCAAATTTATTTCTGTATCTTTGCGCAAAAGATTATACTGCAAAATAACTTTAAACATAATAAAACATGAACAACAATGCTAATCTGATCGCACAGTGCGAACAACGTGCAAAGCAGTGGCTGACACCTGCTTTTGACGAAGAGACACGGCAGGCTGTACAGGCTATGCTTGACAATGAAGACAAAACCGAACTTATAGATGCTTTCTATCGTGACCTGGAATTTGGAACCGGAGGCCTCCGCGGCATCATGGGAGCCGGTACCAACCGCATGAACAAGTATATAGTAGGTATGGCAACACAGGGTTTCGCCAATTATATATTGAAGGCTTTCCCTGGACGCAACGACTTGAGCGTTGTTGTGGGACATGACTGCCGTAACAATGGCCGTATGTTTGCCGAGACCGTGGCCGACATTTTCTCTGCCAACGGCATCAAGGTGTATCTCTTCGAGAGCCTTCGCCCGACACCTGAGATTTCCTTTGCCATCCGTCAGCTGGGTTGCCAGGCTGGTGTAAATGTAACGGCATCGCACAATCCCAAGGAATACAATGGCTATAAGGCTTATTGGGATGATGGCGCACAGGTGCTCGCTCCGCACGACAAGGGCATCATAGATGAAGTGAATCAGGTTTCAATCGATGATGTGAAGTTTGATGGTAATAAGGAGCTTATCGAAATCATCGGTGGTGAAATGGACTGGGATTATTTGCAGGCTGTCAAGGAGGCCATGGTGGACCAAGATGTCATCTTGCGTCATAAGGATTTGAACATCGTCTATTCTCCGATGCATGGTACAGGTCGCGTCATCATTCCCGAGGCATTACGTTCGTGGGGGTTCCAGAACATTCATGTAGTCCCTGAACAAATGGTGATTGATGGAAATTTCCCCACCGTCGTGTCGCCGAATCCTGAGAATGCAGAGGCCATGACACTGGGCATGAAACTGGGAACACGCCTGAACGCCGACCTTGTGATTGCATCTGACCCTGATGCTGACCGTCTGGCCATTGTCTGCCGGAACAACAAGGGCGAGTGGGAGATTATTAATGGTAACCAGACTTGCATGATGTTCTGCTGGTACATCATTGCCAACAAAAAGAAACTTGGCCAGCTGAAAGGCAATGAGTTCCTGGTGAAGACTATTGTTACGACGGAGGTCATCCGAAAGATTGCCGACAAGAACGGTGTGGAGCTTCGCGACTGCTACACGGGCTTCAAGTGGATTGCCAATGAGATTCGCGTATCTGAAGGTAAGCAGAAATACATCGGCGGAGGAGAAGAAAGCTTCGGCTTCCTGCCGTTTGACAAGGTGCGAGACAAGGACTCTCCAGCTTCCATCTGCCTGATTTGCGAGATTGCCGCATGGGCAAAGGACAACGGCATGACGCTCTATGACCTGCTGATGAACATCTATGCTGAGTATGGATTCTCCTGTGAGTTCACAATCAACGTCGTTCGACCGGGTAAGACGGGAGCTGACGAAATCAAGCAAATGATGACGGATTTCCGTGCTACGCCTCCTACGGATCTGGGTGGCTCCCGAATCATTCTCTCTAAGGATTTCCAGACGTTGGAAGCAAA
>CAMHEA010000083.1 GCA_946184025.1 uncultured Prevotella sp. | reverse complement strand
TGATTTTAAGGCTTGCGCCACACTACGGATTTTGCACTTCTATCTTGAACTTAGGAGGAAGCGGCATTTCTCGCATCCATTTCCATCCCCCTTCGCTCCCTGAAAGTCCCCCTGGAACAGGTGGGAACACCTCTTCTGCCGACATGACGGCAGAAGGCATTCACGCTTGAAATAGCCAAATAAATTTGGTTTTTCGCTCACTTAATCGTAACTTTGTGGCCTAAACGGAAAACAAAATATGAAGTGTCCAGAATGTAATACAGAAGTCGGAGAGAAGATGCGGAATTGTCCCGAATGCGGAGCTCCCCTTCCCCACCAAGAAAAACGGCAACAGCAGCAAGCCGACAACGAACCCAGGCTGAGTCGGGGCATGATGATTTTCATCCTCGCCGGCCTCGTCCTGCTGACAGGTTTCGCCGGTTACTACTACGCTATGCACCACAACGACCCCGACTATGTGCGTACGTTGATAGAGCCAGACTCTACACTTGCCGACCGTGACGACCTCCATTTCGACGTAGCTCCAGTTGACACAGCTGCCGCTGCAGAAGCAGAAAAAGAAGAGAAACGCGAAGCTGAGAAGATGTTCAACAGCATCCGCCGGCAACCCAAGGAAGAAGAAACAACGGAAGCAGCTTCCGAATCCTCCGAGAGCAGCGAAGCCGCCAGCGAACCCAAGACCGAAGCCCCCGCCGTGGAAGCCGCTCCGGCACCCAAGATAGAAGCAATCGAAACCGAATAGCAAACCATGAAGGTCATCCGCATGCGCGGTTTTCCGCCGAAAAGGTTCGCGGCCATCAATATTCTGGGAATCCTGGTGTGCCGGCCAAAGCTGGAACTGACACCGGCACTCATCAACCACGAGCGCATCCACACCATCCAGATGCTCGAGATGGCCGTCATCTTCTACTATCTATGGTATCTGGGAGAATGGCTGGTGAGGATTCCCATGCGTGGAAGAGCCTACGAAAACCTCTCGTTTGAACGAGAAGCCTATCAGAACATGTACGACCCAGACTATCTGAAACACCGGAAGCCCTATGCCTGGACACACTATCTGCGCCGGAAAGCATAGGAACGGAAAGACTAAGAAAATCATCTCACATTCCCAATTGTATGCGGAAGGGCGTTCACCGACCATTGGTGAACGCCCTTCTTCCTTTACTGTTTCTCGGCAGGAAGCATGTTCCATCCTCCGAGCCAAAGGTTCTCCTTCGTGGGCTCCCTACTTCTACCCCATCACAAATCAGGAATTTCGCATTGCCATCATTCATGACGAATGGGGATTCTGCCACAGTCATCCGATGAAAGTGCCATAGTCGCGACAATTTTTAATTTATTTTTTGAGAATTAACAAATTATTTTTTGAGAAAAAATAAATTAAAAATTCTCACGCCTGAAGTTCACCTGGTAAACCTCTGGGGCTCAGCGACTTAGCGAGATGAGCTTTCCGCCTTGACGGGCAACGCCTGAACGACGGAAAGAATGCCATCGGACACGCGGAACTTCACGTCGCGTCCGGCAAACGGCATACCATAGACGCGGGTGGCATCAGCGTGAAAATGGGGGCGGGGATCCAGTTCCAGAATCTTTTTCAGCGTCTGCAACTCCCCCACCGAAAGCGTTGCCGCCACTTCCTCAGGCACCTCCACGCGCAGCTTCGCCCACGCCCGCCGGTCGGTGAAACCGCCACGCGCCTGCGGATGGCTGTCGGCATAGGCCACATAAGGTTTGATGTCGTAGATTGGCGTACCATCCATCAGGTCAGCACCCGCCACTTCGATTTCCCCGTGCCCCACCTGCACGATGCGCACAGACGACAGTCTCAGTCCGTTAGGCCGGAACGGCGACCGCGAGGCAAACACCCCAATGCGCTCGTTGCCTCCCAGCCGTGGGGGGCGGACGGTGAGGGATGGTGTCTTGGCCACGCCCCGTCCCTCATTCTCCGAGAATCCCCATATCAGCCAAAGGTAATCGAACTCCTCCAGTCCGCGCACCGCCTCCTCCCTGCGGTATTCCGGCTCAAAGACAATGCGCCCGCGCAGTTCCTCCACAAGCCCGCTTTGCCGCGGAACTCCGAACTTCGAAGTGAACGGCGAACGGAAAAATGCTATCGGTTCTATCTCTTTCATGCCTGCAAAGATACGGAAAAGTCAGCTAACAGCTTGCATAATCCATTTAAATTGGATAATTTTGCAACAAAATAGAAAAAAGAAAAGCAATGGAAGAAAAAGAGAAGCAAAACGTGCAACTGCCCGAGAACGCATTTCGGGAACTGAAAGAAGGCGAAGCCTACGAGCCGATGATGAGCCCGCAGAAGAACTATCCCGAGGTGAACGGATGGTCGGTGACATGGGGTGTGGTCATGGCCATGCTCTTCTCGGCTGCGGCAGCCTATCTGGGATTGAAGGTGGGTCAGGTGTTTGAAGCCGCCATCCCCATCGCCATCATAGCCGTGGGTGTATCGGCAGCCTCGAAACGCTCGAAGGCACTTGGCGAAAACGTCATCATCCAAAGCATCGGTGCCTGTTCGGGGTCCGTCGTTGCCGGTGCCATCTTTACCCTGCCGGCCATCTACATCCTACAGTCGAAACTCAACGATCCGGCACTGTCGGCATCGTTCCTGAAGATTTTCACGGCATCTGCCCTCGGCGGCATCCTCGGCGTATTGTTTATGATTCCGTTTCGCAAATATTTCGTGAGCGACATGCACGGGAAATATCCGGTCCCCGAGGCCACCGCAACCACACAGGTACTTGTCAGCGGCGAGAAGGGAGGCAGCCAGGCCAAGCCGCTGCTCATCGCCGGACTCATCGGCGGGCTCTACGACTTCATCATCGCGTCGTTTGGCTGGTGGAACAGCGAGTTCACCACGCGCGTGGTTGGCTTCGGCGAGACCGTTGCGGAGAAGGCCAAGCTGGTGTTTAAGGTCGACACGGGTGCCGCCGTGCTGGGTTTGGGCTACATTGTGGGGCTGAAATATGCGCTGATTATCTGTCTGGGCTCGTTCGCCGTTTGGTGGCTGATCGTTCCCGGCATGTCACTGCTCTTCCATGACACAATATTAAATATAGGTGGAACAAGCATTACGCAAACCGTTGGTCAGATGTCGCCCGAAGAAATCTTCTCTACCTACGCCCGCAGCATCGGCATCGGCGGCATTGCCATGGCCGGTGTCATCGGCATTATCAAGTCGTGGGGCATCATCAAACAGGCCGTAGGACTGGCTGCCAAGGAAATTAAAGGCTCGGACAAGGGCTCGGACGAAAGGCCAGAACCAGCCGACACCCTGCGTACCCAGCGCGACCTGTCGTTCAAGTTCATCGGCATCGGCAGCATCCTGGCCATTGTGCTCACGTTTGTGTTCTTCTGGCTGGGTGTGATGAACAACCTGCTGTTTGCCGTCGTGGCCATCCTGCTGGTCACAGTCATTGCATTCCTCTTTACAACCGTGGCCGCCAACGCCATTGCCATCGTCGGTTCAAACCCCGTTTCGGGCATGACGCTGATGACACTCATCCTTGCATCGGTGGTGATGGCAGCCATCGGACTGAACGGATCAGGCGGCATGCTGGCCGCCCTGATCATGGGTAGCGTGGTCTGTACGGCCCTGTCGGTAGCCGGCTCGTTCATTACCGACCTCAAGATCGGCTACTGGCTCGGCACGACTCCCAAGAAACAGGAAACGTGGAAGTTCCTGGGCGTGCTCGTGTCGGCTGCTACGGTGGGCGGCGTAATGATGCTGCTCAACGACACTTATGGCTTTGATCCATCGCGCGAAGGACATCTGGTGGCACCGCAGGCTAATGCCATGGCCGCTGTCATAGAACCGATGATGAACGGAGCCGGTGCGCCGTGGGCACTCTACGGCATCGGTGCGCTCATTGCCATTATTCTGGACCGCTGCAAGGTGCCGGCACTGGCTTTCGCATTGGGTATGTTCATCCCGTTGCAGCTCAACACGCCCCTATTGGTGGGCGGAGCCATCAACTGGTTCGTCACCTCGCGCTCCAAAGACGAAACCGTCAACAAAGCGCGTGGCGAGAAAGGTACGCTCATCGCCTCCGGATTCATAGCCGGCGGTGCACTGATGGGAGTCGTAAGTGCCTTGCTGAAATTCGGCGGATGCGACTTCATCAACAAAGTATGGCTGGCCGACCCGCTGTCACAGGTCTGCGCACTCATCGCCTACATTCTTTTGATTGTCTATTTCATCCGGGCAACGAAATAGTTGTAACGAGGAATCATGCTGAGAACGCAAATACCGCCATGGCCGTTAAGCCGTGGCGGTATTTGTGTTCTTGCGTTTTTGCCAGATTTCTATGGAATTGATGATGTTCTGCCAAAGGATGTAGCAGCCCGGACCGACCGACGAGAGGGGATTCAAATAGGCATAGGCAATCCAGATGGCAAATGCGGTGTTCTTCTGTCCGAGAGCCTGTCCAGCCTCAACGGTGTGGTCAAAGAAGTGCCCGATGTATCGGCCGACGGCAAACTGGACGATGCAGAGCACCATGCCCAACAGGGCTATGAGGAAAAGGAAGCCCGCTGTCGTGTCGGCATGGCAGATGTTCTTCACCGTCGTACCTGTAACGATGGACAGAGAGATTCCCCAGAGGTAGTAGCTCAGGTCCTTGATGCTGACAATGCGCTGATGGAAGCGGTGCATGTGATGCTTTACGATATAGGCCAGCAGCATCGGAACCAGCAGGACGATGCACACTTCATAGAGAATCTTCAGGAAGGCAGCCATGAAAGAAATGTGAACGGCCTTGTCTATCATCGGGAAACAAACAGGAATGAGCATCGCCGTGAGAAAATTGGACAGGAACGTATAAGTGGTCTGTTCCTCCAATGATCCGCCGAGCTTCTGCGTCACGACAGCCGCAGCGGCCGCCGTGGGGCCGATAATGCAGGTCAGGATGGCTTCAAGCAGGATCAGATTGCGCCCCGTGATGTGGAAGACGAGGATGGCTCCGACGATAATGGCCACGAAAAGCACCTGGAACACGCCTATCCACCAATGCCACGGCACCGGACGCAGCCTCCGGAAGTCTACTTTGCAGAATGTAACAAAGAGGATCAGGAACATAAACAACGGAAAGATGGCATCGAACACAGGTTCGAAGAAAGCGGCTGCACCCGCTAACGAAGGCGTATAGGCAAACAAAAGGTAAAGGATTGTACCTATACCCATGGCTACAGGCAAGGTCCAATCCTTTAAAAACCGTATGATATTCATCTTTAGAGATTATCCTTCTCGATATCTTTGAAGTATTTATAGGTAGCTACCTTCAATTCATCGGCAGCCGGTTCGTCGGCCACAATGATGCCATGACGATGCATCTGCAATGCGGAGATGGTCCATTCGTGCGTGACAGCTCCTTCAACAGCAGCCTTCAGAGCGCGTGCCTTGTGATGACCGTTGACCAGAATCATCACTTCCTTGGCATCCATCACCGTACCTACGCCGACGGTGAGAGCCAGCTTCGGCACCTTGTTTACGTCGTTGTCGAAGAAACGGCTGTTAGCGATAATCGTATCTGTCGTCAGTGTCTTCACACGCGTACGGCTGCTGAGCGACGAATAAGGTTCGTTGAAGGCGATGTGGCCGTCAGGGCCGATGCCACCGAGGAACAAATCGATGCCGCCAGCTTCCCGGATCATCTCTTCATAGTGTGCACATTCCTTCTCCAGGTCCTCCGCGTTACCGTTCAGGATATGGATATTCTCCTTCGGGCAGTCAATATGATTGAAAAGATTGCGTGCCATGAAGGAATGGTAGCTCTCCGGATGGTCTTCGGGCAGGCCTACATATTCGTCCATGTTGAACGTAAGCACGTTCTTGAACGATACGCGTCCCTCCTTGTAAGCCTTTACCAGCTCGGCATACATGCCTTCGGGCGAAGAGCCCGTAGGAAGTCCAAGAACAAAAGGTTTCTCTGCTGTGGGTTGAGCGGCATTAATGCGCTCAATGACGTGGTTCGCAGCCCAGCGCGACATCGCGTCGTAATTCGGTTCAATAATCAGTCGCATTTGTCTATTTTTATATTTGTTGATGTGTTTGTATATGACATACTTCTCCCTATCCTCAACCGAACGAGGCGTTGCATCGGGGCAAAGATACATATTTTTATCCGAATAGAAAAGATTTCCGAAGAAAAAAACAAACGGCTCTCATTAAGTATCTCCCTCCACAGGTATTCTATCCAAACTCAGGAACAAACAGAATCGGGACGAAACCTGACGGCTCCGTCCCGATATTGAAAAAACTTATGAAGTGTATTCGCAGATTACTTAACGACGAACTTCTTACCGTTCTGGATGTAGAGCCCCTTAGCGAGTTTGCCGCTGACGCGTACACCGCTGACAGTATAGATGGCACCGTCGTTGGCAACCTTAGCAGCTACGGTGTTGATACCTGTCTCTTCTACAGGATTAAGACCTTCCATGGTAACGATACCAATGAGTCCCTCACCTGCTTTGTAGTAACCATTCACAGTATAAGCTTCGCCATTGAAAGGACGGTCAGCATCTTCACCAATCTGGTTGCCTTCTGCGTCGGTTGCAGAAATCAAGAAATTGGTAGGAGCAGAACCGAAGGTGAACTTGAAGACAACGACATCTTCACCTTTTTCACCATCGAGAACCAAAGAAGGACGGAGATTCCAGTCGTTCGATTCGATGTTAAGGACAGCAGCTTCGCCTTCGCCACCCCATGCCCAGATGGTGTAGTGGTCTACTTCTGCATTACGAGTGGTCTCGAACCAGATAGCAACCTCATCTTCAGAAGCGAGGACAGGCTTGTAGCCCTCTTCTACAGGTTCTGTGCCTTCCCCGAAAGATTCGACTTCTTCGTAGCCTGTTGCGCCGTCATAGGTGTAATTGTTCACGGTTTCACATGCCAAGCCTTCAATGTTGGCAGTCTGAGCACCGTTTCCATCGTTGAAGAT
The DNA here is from genome assembly GCA_946184025.1 of uncultured Prevotella sp. Lineage (GTDB taxonomy): Bacteria > Bacteroidota > Bacteroidia > Bacteroidales > Bacteroidaceae > Prevotella. Next base: position 2,881 of record CAMHEA010000083.1, on the reverse strand, counting down.
GATGTTCATCACATCGTCGCCACCAATGCTGAAAGTCTGTGTCCAAACCGTAACGCCGTTGATTTCGGTCGTCTCTGTCATTTGTGTGCCAGGCCATTCACCATTCAGTTTCGTTCCATCCTGATCCCATACATAGAGGAAAGGAGCAGCATCAGCCTTCACGTTGACTGTTACAGGACCACCTGCTTGCGCTGCGATGGCGACAAAAGCCACAGCAATTAAAGTAAATAATTTCTTCATAATTAAATTGTTTTTAATGTTAATAATAAGAGCTATAATTGTATATGCACTGCAAATGTACACTTTTTCCTTGGAACGTGCAAGTTTTTCCTTTAAAAAACCAAAAAAAAGAAGGCACACACACGGACACACACGGCTCATCGCATTAAAACGCTGAAAAAGAAATCTATTCCTAAACCAAGAAACAAGGCAAGAGAACGCGGAAATCTGGTATTTTCGCAGGAAAAGGCAAGGTTATTGAGGCTGGAATATAGGGTATATTGTTCAGAGATAAAGGCTATATTACCGAGCAATATAGGGTCTATTACTTGACAATATAGGCTATCTTACCACACCGTTTTCATACAGAGGAACAAAAAACGTAGGACAGACAGCCCCTTATTCAAGGACACTGAGGCCTTTCTTTTTCTAAATAGGAGGATGAAATCTGGCCAAATGCGGGAATAGACGGTTAAAAATTTGGATGATTCCTTTGATTTTCATATCTTTGCATACTTATAATAGAAGAAAGAAGTATACAATGAAGGAATTCGTTATATCCGAGGCGAAGGCTGAGACCGCCGTATTGGTGGGTCTGATCACAAAGGATCAGGACGAGGCAAAGACAAAGGAATATCTTGACGAGCTGGAGTTCCTGGCTGACACGGCAGGTGCCGTGACGGTGAAACGATTCACGCAGCGGGTAAACGGACCGAGCAGCGTGACGTATGTGGGCAAGGGCAAGCTGGAAGAAATCAAACACTATATCAAACAGCGCGAGGATCAAGCCGAACAGTATGAGGCCGAAGGGCTGGAGCTGACTCCGGCGACGGCTCCCGTGGGCATGGTGATCTTTGACGATGAATTGTCGGCCAAGCAGCTGCGCAACATCGAACAGGAACTGAAGGTGAAGATTCTGGATCGGACGACGTTGATTCTGGACATCTTTGCCATGCGCGCGCAGACGGCCAACGCCAAAACGCAGGTGGAACTGGCGCAGTATCGCTACATGCTGCCGCGTCTGCAACGTCTGTGGACGCACCTGGAACGCCAAGGTGGCGGTTCGGGCAGCGGCGGCGGCAAGGGTTCGGTGGGTCTGCGCGGCCCTGGTGAAACGCAGCTGGAAATGGACCAGCGCATCATCCGTCAGCGAATCTCACTGCTGAAGGAGCGTCTGGTAGAGATAGACAAGCAGAAGACGACACAGCGCAAGAACCGCGGACGGCTCATCCGCGTGGCACTGGTGGGCTATACGAACGTGGGTAAGTCTACAATCATGAATCTATTGGCCAAAAGTGAGGTGTTTGCCGAGAACAAGCTGTTTGCCACGCTGGACACGACGGTACGCAAAGTGGTGGTGGAAAACCTTCCCTTCCTGCTGGCCGACACGGTGGGCTTCATCCGGAAGTTGCCTACGGACTTGGTAGACTCGTTCAAGTCGACACTCGACGAGGTGCGCGAGGCCGACTTGCTGTTGCATGTCGTAGACATCTCTCATCCTGATTTTGAGGAGCAGATAGAGGTAGTGGAGAAGACGCTGGCCGACCTTGGCTGTGCGGAAAAGCCATCGATGCTCGTTTTCAACAAGATAGACAACTACACCTGGACGGAGAAAGAGCCCGACGACCTGACTCCCGAGACGAAGGAAAACGTGTCGTTGGAGGAGCTGAAGCGTACTTGGATGGCACGAATGAACGAGAACTGCCTTTTTATCTCGGCACGCGAGAAGGAAAACATCGACGAGTTTCGCGACATTCTATATAAAAAGGTACGCGAACTGCATGTGCAGAAATATCCGTACAACGACTTCCTGTATCAAATAGAAGACGAAATATAAAAACAACAAGAACCCTATAGCTATGGACAACTACAGAGCACTTACACAAGAGGAAATCCAAATTCTGGAAAACAACAACTGCTGGGCAGAAGACTGGAACACGGTCATGGTGGCAGAAAACTTCAAACCCTATTCATTCCACCGCGTCATGTTCTACGGCGACATACGTTTGGGAGAATTCACAAAACAGGTGGAGGTGTCGAAAGGCTTCACCAAGCACTCGGGCATCAACGACGTGACACTGCGCAACGTGACCGTGGGCAACGACTGTCTGATAGAGAAAGTGGGCAACTTCATCAACAACTATACCATCGGTAATGATTGCTACATTTCCAATATCTCCACGATGGAGACAACGGAAGGAGCCACCTACGGCGAAGGCCATCTGGTGTCGGTGCTGAACGAGATGGGCGACGGCAACGTGCTGCTCTTCAACGAGCTGAACAGCCAACTGGCGGCTTTCATGGTGAAGCATTTCAATGACAAACAGCTGAAGGATGCCATTCACCGTATGGTCAGCGAGGAGATCAAACTGTCGAATCCGGACCGGGGAACCATCGGCAACAACGTAAAAATAGTCAATACTAAGGAAATTACCAATACGGTGATCCACGACGACTGCGAAGTCAGCGGTGCCGCCCGGCTGAGCGACTGCACCATTATGAGTTCCAAGGACGCCAGCGTGTACATCGGCACGGGTGTCATCTGCGAGAATTCCATCATCTCCAATGGTTGCTCCATCACCAATTCGGTGAAGATGCAGGACTGTTTCGTGGGCGAAGCCTGCCAGATTACCAACGGTTTCACGGCCGAGGCCAGTCTGTT
>CAMHEA010000082.1 GCA_946184025.1 uncultured Prevotella sp. | reverse complement strand
TGTATCCGCCCGTCGTCGACGAGGTGACAAAATAGCCGGTATTGCTTTTGTTGTGCTGCCCGATGCCCCAAAGGATGAATACATACGGAAGAACCAGCAACAGATAGGAAAGGATCCGCCTCCGCTCCATCAGGTATAAGACTACTGAAACCAGCAGAAATGCCAACACCAACGGGCGGAAGGTGTGGGCTATGGCATACAGAATGCCTGCTCCGACGATGAAACGCCCCTTCTGCTGTAGGCTCAGACTGAATCCGGTAAGCGTCAGGAACAGGTAAGGAAGCTCCGTCAGCAGATGTATCGGCGCAAAAAGGTTGGTCGGCAACAGACTATAGACAATCACGGCGATACAAGCCGCGCCCTGACTGAAGAAGCGTCGGCCCAAGTAATAGACGTTGGCAACGATGCCCAGGCTCAGAATCAGATTGATTATCTTCGCAATCCGGAAGTCCGTCGTTCCGAAAACAGCATGTTGCAGTATCAGAAAGTTCACCATTCCGGGGGCTTGCAAAAATTGATCTTTAAGATTAAGCCTTGACGGATAAGTGGAACCGATGGCATAATTATCCAACGCATGCTTGATGTATCCGATACTATCGGGACCGTCAGGATAGTCCCAGTAAATGAAAACCAGTACACATTGCACCAGAAATGTAATGCCCACAGTCATCCAGGCGGCCTTAGAAAGACGCGGTTCTTGTACTTTTAACATCATGTTTGTCATATTTTTCATGTTCAACAGGTTTAATTTCCGACATATTCATTGACCAGATACACGGGACGATGCTTTGTTTCGTGAAAGATACGAGCCAGATACTCCCCGATAATACCGAGCGAAATCAGCTGGATGCCCCCCAGAAAGAGAATGATGATAACCAGTGTAGGGAAGCCTTTGACGGGATCGCCAAAGCAAATGGTCTTCATAAGAAAATAACAGATATACAGGAAGGTGAGCAAAGAGATGGAAAACCCGAGGAATGTGGATATGCGCAACGGCGAAGTGGTAAACGTCGTGATGCCCTCGACGGCCAGATTCAACAGTTTCAGCATTCCGAACGACGACGTACCTCCGACTCTGTCGCCACGGTCAAATTCCAGCTCCTTTTTCCGATAGCCAATCCAGCAGAACAGTCCTTTTGTGTAACGCTCACTTTCGCGCAGCAGTCGCAGTGCATCGATACATTTCCGGTCAAGCAGCCGGAAATCTCCCACGTTCTGCAACACGTCAATGCGAGTTGTACGCTGCAACAACACATAGTACGCCAACGACAACCGGCGACGCAGCCACGACTCCTTTCCACGTGTTTTCCGACGTGCATATACGTCTTGGTAGCCCTGCTCCCACAGCTGAAGCATCTCGGGGATGAGCGAAGGCGGATCCTGCAAGTCGGCATCAAGAATGACCGCACAATCGCCGGAGGTATAGTCGAAGCCGGCAAGCATGGCATTCTCCTTGCCGAAATTGCGCGACAGGTCTACATAGCACACGCGTTCATCCTCTGAACGCAGTCTTTTGATAGCCGCCAACGTCTCATCGTGACTGCCATCGTTCACAAACAACAATTCCCACACATAGCCGGCACACCCGTCCATGACATCTCTCAGACTGCTATACAGCCGTGGAATCACCGCCTGCTCATTATAGCAGGGGATGATCATCGTTACTTTCTTTTTTTGCATGAGCTTGGTAGGAGCTTTAAATCAAAAATAAGAAATACAAAAGACGTACCCTATTCCCATGTATTTGGTGTATAGGCCGCTCCTACCACAGATAGCCTCCAAAAACAATACACAAGAAAGAGTACGCCGACAACCGGCGCATCTCTTCCGAATGTTGTTTTTGGATTCTGTATAACTTGCTTTGGTAGGAGCCTTTATACACCATCTTCATCGAAAAAGAACACGCGTTCTTCTTTCCCACAATGTCGTGCAAAGCCGTTTTTCACGACTCTACGCTGCAAAGCGTACGCATTTCTTTCGTCATTTTCACATAACAAGGAAAGAATTTTTCGGGATGCCGGCGTTCTCTAAACAACAGGAAGGGCACGGTATAACGGAAAATCGGACTGAAACCCATCCCTTTGGTTTCAGTCCGATTCCTTTTTATCTCTCAAATTTATCTGTTTTCTACACTTATGCCAGACAGTTTACACGTCCGAAGTTATACATTCTCAGTACATTCTCGCAATAGTTGGCTATAGCCTTACCATTGAGCATTTTCTTCATTATCTTTTTCATATCAGTTATCCTTTCTCTTTTAAAATAAATCTTTTTACCTTTGAGCTAATACTTTTATAAGATTGAAGCTCCTTGCCTCGCCCTTGTGTTATCCTTACGGAATCTTATCGGGTACCCTTCGTATGTTATCCTTTTGTCCTTTTGACGATGCAAAGGTAGGAGTTTTTTGCCATCAGACAAGGCTTCATCCCTGTTTTCGGCCGAAATTCTCGATAATTTTGACCTCGGTCAACCCACTTGACCAACATCAACAAGGCTGTTTGATTTGCATCAACCGACCCGCTCACTATATAAATATATAAAATGTACGCGCGCGAAGGACGTTCCTTCATCGAGAGGACGAATGCCTTTTGCCAACCAAATCACAACGTTGCAGAAGTTATTCACGCTCGAAAATGCAAAAACTATTTTGCTTTTTGCACTGTTCATCGAACTTTGTAGAAGTTACTCACGCTCGAAAATGCAAAAACTATTTTGCTTTTTGCTCACTTAATCGTAACTTTGCAGGCATGAAGAGTTACAGACTGCCCGCAGAATGGGAGCCACAGGAACTGATACAGCTCACTTGGCCGCATAGCAATACCGATTGGGCTCCCATGTTGGACGAAATCAACGCTACATATATCCAAATGGCGCGCGAGATAGCCAAACGCGAGCCTCTGCTGATTGTCGTTCCTCATGAGAATGACCTTCCCAAGGAGATTCGCGGGTTGAAAAACGTCCGCTATTTCTTTTGTCCTACCAACGACACATGGGCTCGCGACCACGCTTTCATTACGCTATTGCCCATACAACCAGGGAAACAGGAGACGGAAAAAGGCAAGCCGCTGTTGCTCGATTTCCAATTCAATGGTTGGGGAAGGAAGTTTGCCCATGACAAGGACAACTGCATCAACAGCAAGTTATGGCACATGACGGACTGGAAAGAGACCACCCTCTACGAAAACCATGATGACTTCGTGCTCGAAGGCGGTTCCATCGAATGCGACGGGAAAGGTTCCGTGTTCACAACCACCCCGTGCCTGCTGGCTCCCAACCGTAACCAACCGCTCACCAAGGCGGAAATAGAGGAGCAACTGAAAAGTCGGCTGCGCGTGGAACGTATCGTCTGGCTCGACTACGGCCAACTTGTCGGCGACGACACGGACGGACACATCGACACCATCGTACGACTGGCACCCAATGATACCATTCTGTATGTAGGCTGCGACGAACCTGACGATGAACAATATGCTGACTTTCAGGCACTGGAAGCCCAACTGAGAACCTTGCGGACCACCGACGGCAGACCTTACAGACTGCTCCGTCTGCCCATGCCGGCTCCCATCTATGACGACGGCGACCGGTTGCCCGCAACCTACGCCAACTTCCTGGTGCTGAACGGAGCCGTACTGGTGCCCACCTATGCACAGCCTGCCACTGACGAGGAAGCCATGCGCATGATCGGAAGTGCTTTTCCAGACCGAGATATTGTCGCCATCGACAGCCGGAGCATCATCCGGCAACACGGTTCCGTCCACTGCTGCACTATGCAATACCCAAAGAGAAATCCATAGAATCCCTTTACCATCCAAAAGATAGCGAACATGAAAATTGGAATCGTACAACAGCACAACTGCGCTGACCTGAAAGAAAACATGAACAGGCTGGCACAGCGCATCGGAGAAGCTGCGGACAAAGGTGCATCGCTCATCGTCTTGCAGGAACTACACAACGGACTATACTTCTGTCAGGAAGAAAACGTGGACAACTTCGACTTGGCGGAACCTATCCCCGGCCCATCCACAGCTTACTACGGCTCACTGGCCAAACAATACGGTGTCGTCATCGTCACGTCGCTCTTCGAACGGCGCGCCGCAGGGCTGTACCACAATACCGCCGTGGTAATAGAGAAGGACGGAACCATCGCCGGCAAATACCGAAAGATGCATATTCCTGACGATCCGGCCTACTATGAGAAGTTCTACTTCACGCCCGGCGACCTCGGTTTCCACCCTATTGACACGAGTGTGGGGCGACTGGGAGTGCTGGTGTGCTGGGATCAATGGTATCCGGAGTCAGCCCGACTGATGGCTATGCAAGGGGCTGAGGTGCTTCTCTACCCTACCGCTATCGGATATGCCGCCAATGACACACAGGATGAGCAGCAACGCCAACGAGAGGCATGGACAACAGTGATGCGCGGACATGCCGTCGCCAACGGATTGCCCGTAGTGGCCGTCAACCGGACAGGATTCGAACCCGATCCGTCCGGACAAACCGCAGGCATCGAGTTCTGGGGCTCTTCGTTCGTAGCCGGTCCGCAAGGAGAATTGCTTTTCCGCGCTGCCGAAGATCAGGAGGAAGTGGCAGTCATTGACGTGGACTTGGCCCACAGCGAACAGGTACGCCGCTGGTGGCCATTCCTTCGTGACCGCCGCATTGACCAATATGGCGGCATCATCAGAAGATTCATTGACTGACAAGCATCATATCATGACAAAGAAAGAAAGCTGCCCTAACGGACAGCTTTCTTTCCAAATTCTGGATCAATCTTTATGAATGCCGTCACCAAAAAGGTGATGACGCAAAGGAACATCACTATAATGAAGAACGTGCGATAGCCCACGGCATCCTTTAACCAGCCCGACAACATGCCGGGAAGCATCAGACCGAGATAGGACAAACCTGTGCAGATGGCATAATGGGAAGTCTTGAAGGCTCCCTGACTGAAATAAAGCATGTAAAGAGTAAGTGCCGTGAAGCCAAGACCATAGCCAAACTGCTCTACAAACAGGCAGGAGCAGATAATCCAAAGGTTGGAAGGCATCACATAACTCATATAGACGTAGACGATATCAGGCAAAGTGATGGCACAGACAAAAGGCCACAGCCAGTGTTTCAGACCGTCGCGACTGGCCAACATACCGCCGACGATGCCGCCCAGAAGCAGTCCGATGAGTCCGATGGTGCCATAAGCGAATCCATACTCCTGCGGTGAGAGTCCCAGTCCGCCTTCGGAGTTGGGCCGCATCAGGAAAGTGGTGGTCATTTTTGAAAGCATCGCCTCTGGAAAACGATAGAACAGCAAGAAGAGCAACACGAAAACCATCCGCTTCAGCGGCACCTTCTTGAAGAAAGTCAGCAACATGTCAGCCACGCCGTGCATCACTTCACGAGCTGTCATCTTCTCCTTTTCACCCGTTTCGGGCTTCGGCATCAGCATACCATGGTACAGCCAAATGGCCAGGAAGAGTCCCGCCAATCCATAGAAGACCAGACTCCATGTGTAAGCATTCTGATTACGGAACATCAGTTGGAGCATTCCCGCTGCGGGAACCAAGATTCCCTGTCCGAAAATGACCGCAATGCGATAGAAGGTATTACGAATACCCACAAACCAAGCCTGGTCGTGGCTGTCTAACTCCAACATATAGAAGCCGTCGGCAGCGATATCGTGTGTCGCACTGGAGAAAGCCATGAGGAAAAAGAAGAACATCGTCCCCTGAAACCAGAAACTGGCATTCAGCGTAAAAGCCACACCGCCCAACGAAGAAGCCAACAGCAGCTGCATCGTCAGCACCCACCAACGCTTCGTTTTATAGATATCCACAAACGGACTCCAAAAAGGTTTGATGACCCACGGAAGTCCCAACCATCCCGTATAGAATGCGATTTCTGTGTCAGACATCCCCAGTTGCATGTACATGGCAACGGCAACGGTCATCACAATAACATTAGGCAGCCCCTCGGCAAAATACAATGTAGGCACCCATGCCCACGGATTACGTTTCTTCATCGGTATATTTTCTTTATTTCTGTATTCCTATAATAATGAAGCAAGATTTCGTCGTACTTGTATCCCTCTTCTCCCATCACGGCAGCACCGATCTGACACAAGCCCACTCCATGTCCCCAGCCATGGCCATGCAGGACAAAGACGAGGCCACTGTCGTCCGAAGCCGTCTCAACGTCAAAAGCTGAGCTAAGCAGATGAGTAGGACTGAGTGCGCGCCGGATTTCCAACTCCTTGCCAATGACGAACGTCTGCTTCTCACCGACAATCCTCAATCGGCAGATGCGGCCACTCTTGCCGCGCTCCAAAGGTTCCAGAGCCGTCACACGTCCCAAGTCCATCTTCAGTTTCTGCCCAATCAGCTCTGAAAGTTCCTTCTGGGTGTACTTCACGGTCCATTCGTAGAAATCCGCCGTCTCTTGATCGTAGTCGTTCAACACTTCTGCGAGTACCTTTCTGTCCGCTTTCCGGCAGAAAGGATCCTTCACTGAGACAAGATACGACTTAGGAGTGTCCTCCCAGCAATACTGAAACTCCTCCGTAACGCCGCCACAACATTTTGAGAAACGGGCATCACAGATACCCTCCTCAGCCATGAGCACCTGTCCGCGGGTCTGCCTGACAGCCTCTTCCACCCTTTTGCTGCTGGCTTTGGTAATGCCCTGATAACGCTGGCAATGGTCATCGGCACACACATCGAAGATTCCATGATCCTCCCTGTCGTACCAACGAACCAGTTCGTCATTCTTCTTGATGAACGAGAAGAACCCGTCGCCATTGCCTTCTGCATGTTTCAGCCTGCGTTCCATCTGTGCCAGCAGCCACGAACGCGATATGACGGCATGTGCTTTCAGCAGTTCCAGCGACGAGGTGGCACTCATCTCACTGGAAATGACACTCACCAGATAGCTTTCCACCGACACTTCATTGATGGCACAGATATGATCAGAGTCGACAACCAGCTGCAAGGCACCGAGGAAAGTCTGCTTCTCCTTGCGCTCCCAATGGAAATCCACACCGATCGTGACGTCATCGATAGAGAACGAAGCATCGCGCATTTGCGGAGTGAACGTCAGTTCCCGATATTGGTTTCCGTTCCACAGGATGCCTCCTTCTGAAAACATCACCGTCTGTTCCCCCACAATCTTCTCTCCTTTGGCCCAATAAGGCTTGTTCAAGGTAAACCTGATGGTCTGTGCACTGACAATGCCGACTGTGACCATCGGCTCTTTATCGTAATCGGAGTTCCTTTTCCCAGCCTCCTGTTGTGTCTTCAGCAAGGCGATGACCTCCTGTGCCTGTTCCGGCGTAAGCGCAACCTCGTCCAGGATGGCTTGCATGCGCTCCATCGTCATACGGTCATAATCCTGCTGACGCGGTGTAATAATCAGTCCGGCCATGTCTAACGCACCGGGACTGACCATCAGCTGCTCATCTCCGTCTGCATAGTAACAATCCGGACGATGCTTCTTCCTCGGGAAGACCACCGTGAGATAGCCATCCCCGTTCCGCCAGGCCACGACATTCATCATCGGTTCCTCGTCGTCGCCCTGTTTGGGCAGTGCATGATATAGCAATCCGAAGAGTTCATTGCCCAGCTGCGCATCATGCGTCCTGATGACAAAGGCCGGACAAGGATAGTCACGAATGTAGGCAATGTCATCGTTCTCGCTGAAAGCCACGATGGTCTCCAGACTCCGGCTCAGCCGCTGCCAAGTCTGCTGCAACGGCACCACACCTGTGGTTCCTGCCTGGAAGTGCAGATGGTCCGGTGCACTGGCTCCGCACTTCGGACCGTTATAGAATACCATCAGTTCCGGATAGGCATTCAACAGCCGGTAGATTTCTCCATAATGGTGGAGGATGCGCTGCGGCTGATGCTTCACCGAAGGAATCGTAAAGTGCATGGGCAGTATGGGGAACGGATTGACCAGCAGTTCAAACTCGTCATCGATAACCCGCGTAAACTGGCTCTCTGGACGATTCTTTGCGCAGAGGAAACAAGGGCGTTCGGCGATGGACTTTCGGTCAATCTTCGCACCGGTACTCACCATCCGCGCCGGATTGAACTGCACCCGCCAGTCGGCAAGGGCTCCCTCGTCAAAGGGTTTGGAATGAACGTTCTGCAAATCCAGGAAACGCTGCCCGGCATCGTCCCACACTTCAATCTGCCGGATAAAGAAACGTTGCAGGCTTGTGTCCGTCGTGACATCCAGCTGTCCCTTGGCCAGCTGCTGGCGAGCCGCAATCTCCACCGTACGGAGCCGGTCTTTATACAGATTATTGGCGTTTATCCTGTCCAGACTCAACGCGGCGTCGCTGTTGCCGCCCCAGCGCCGACACAAGTAGAGCTCCTCATAGAGGCGGCCGATGCGATAACGGCGGCTGAAGGCCAGTCCCATGGCATAGTCCTCGCCGTAGCTTGTGTTCGGAAACTTGATCTGACGGGCCAGCGGCGTAAAGAACGCACGCGGTGCGCCAAGTCCGTTGATGCGCAGTGCATTGTTCGGGCCGTTCTCGTCGGTCCACTCCTGGTGGTCAATCAGCCCCGGCGGCAGCGTATTCAGCTCAAAGTCGCACATGCGGTAGGCTCCTACGATCATCGCGGCCTGCTGCTGATGGAAGGCATCGACGATTTTCTGCAACGTCTTCGGCGACGAATAGAGGTCATCGCTGTCCAGCTGCACGGCAAAACGTCCGCAACGGTCATCGTTGACGGCCCTGTTCCAGCAGCCGCCGATGCCCAGGTCGCGCCGCTCCGGGATGACATGCAGCAGCCGTTTGTCCTCTTGGGCCATCGCTTCCAGTATCGCCGTCGTCCCGTCCGTGGAATGGTTGTCCACGACAATCACGTTATAGGGGAATACAGTTTTCTGCGACAACGCCGACACCACGGCATCGCGGATAGTCTTCTCACGGTTGAACACGGGAATGACGACGCTCGCTTCCACGTCGAACTCCTGTTCCTCGAAGTCTGGCTGCACATAGGAAGCCGTGTCTACGACGGCCCCGATGGCACGCAAGTGGTGCGTAGCCGCCTGCTCCATTTCCACCTGCACCTCCCGGTTGCGCGGATTCACATAGTCAAACTGCTTCTCACCGCTGGCGCGCAGGTCCAGTTCCTCCTCCGTATACAAGTATTCATTCAGATGAACCACCCGCCCGGAGCGACTCAGATACAACCGGAGGCTGTACCATCCAGCATAACTGAAAGCCGGCCGCACGTCCATCGGAGAGGCTGCCGACAATTCTGCGGCATACTCCTTCAACGCCTGCGTGTTCAGCAGCAACAGCGAACCGAAGTCAAAGTCGTCGCGCACGCTGCCCTCCTGATAGTCAATGACGGGATGCTTCACCACCGCTCCGTCCTCCACCGAGTAGTGGTCGCCATAGAGCAGCATCGCATCCGTATCGGAAGCCACGCGCAACATGCGCTCCACAGCACAATAGCCCAGCGTGAGCGGCGTTGTCTTCATATAGAACATGACGTACTCGGCATCAGCCAGCTGCGCCATCCGGCACATCGTAGCCGAAGAAAGCAACTGCTCCACGACCACAAACGAACAATGGTCGGGCTCCTCGTGTGCCGCGGCAAAAGCCTCCGACACCAGCAGAAAAATATGTTGTATGGCCTTGCTCTGCCGCATCTGCCGCAAGATGGGCTCCACGACAGACAGGTTTTCGCAAGGCAAGAAACAGTCTACAAATCCTTTTCTAATCATACCTATTTATATATATAGCTGCAAAATTAACATTTTTCTGCTATATAACCGCCATTTCCGCTTGCTTTTTCTATGACAAAAACACACAAAAAGGCCGAAAAGCAAAAAGAAAGCCTCTACAGACAGGGATGAAAGGAAACTTTTCCCGACAAGCACGGCACCCGCACAGGCTTCAGCTTCCTCTA
>CAMHEA010000081.1 GCA_946184025.1 uncultured Prevotella sp. | reverse complement strand
TATTTTTTGAGAATTAATAATTTATTTTTTGAGAGAAAATAAATTAAAAATTCTCGCGAGTAAGGCTCATTCGGAAAACACCTGAGGCTTATCCGAAAAACAAGGGGGCTCAAAGGGTAGGAAAACGGGGTATAGAGACTCTAAAAAACGTGTTGATTCTCTACGTCTTTTCCTGACGTACCCTTGGCACTCAAGGCATGGATGCACAAAAAACGTGCTGGCTCCCATGGGAAACCAGCACGCTACGTCGTCGTAGGAATCGGAATTACAACTGAAGCCAGTTGCGGATCATCGTCCGTCCTTCCGTTGTCAGCACACTTTCGGGGTGGAACTGAATGCCGTGGATGTCGTAGTCACGGTGGCGCAAAGCCATAATCTGTCCTTCATCGCTCTCTGCCGTCACCTCCAACGAAGCGGGAAACCCGTCCTTGGAGACTACCCAGGAGTGATAACGTCCCATGGTGATGCGCCGCGGCAGTCCAGCAAAGAGCGGGTCGATGCCGAACTGGGTGCCCTCGGTGGCCACACCGTGATACACATCGGACAGGTTCTCGAGCCTTCCGCCGAAGTATTCGCCGATGGCCTGGTGTCCGAGACACACGCCAAGGATGGGTTTGCGCCCGGCATAGGTGCGAATCACGTCGAGCAGCAAGCCAGCCTCAGAGGGTATACCGGGGCCGGGGCTCAGCACAATCTTGTCGAACGGTTCCAGCGCAGGGAGTTCAAACTGGTCGTTCCTATACACCGTCACGTCGGCACCGAGCTCTTTCAGCAGGTGCGACAGGTTATAAGTGAAACTGTCGTAGTTGTCAATGATTACGATTTTCTTCATCGTCGTCTGTTTTTTGTGATTGGATGTTTACATGTCTTCGGCCAGCATGATGGCACGGCGGAGCGCACCCAGCTTGTTGTTGACCTCCTGAAGTTCATACTCTTCGTCGCTCTTGGCCACGATGCCGCCCCCGGCCTGGAACCACAGCTCACCGTTCCGGCTCACGAAAGTACGGATGGTGATGGCCTGATTGAGGTCACCGTTCAGGCCGATATAGCCGATGCAACCGCCATAGGCCCCGCGGTTGTGGGGCTCGTATTCGGAGATGAGCTGCATGGCACGCACCTTCGGTGCACCGCTGAGCGTTCCGGCTGGAAAAGTGTCGATGAATGCCTTCACGGGATCGGCACCCTCGTCAAGCGTTCCGCTGACACGGCTCACCAAGTGGATGACATGCGAATAGTATTGCAGATCCTTATAGAAGTCCACCTTCACGTCGTGGCAGTTGCGACTGAGGTCGTTGCGTGCCAAGTCCACCAGCATCACATGCTCGGCATTCTCCTTGGGATCGTTGCGCAGGTATTCGGCCCCGCGCCGGTCGGCCTCAGCGTCGCCCGTTCGCCGCGTCGTACCGGCAATGGGATCAATATATGCCTTGCTGCCTTCAATGCGACAGTGGGTCTCGGGAGACGAACCGAAGATGCGGAAGCCGCCGAAATCGAAGTAAAACAAATAAGGTGAGGGATTGATGGAGCGGAGGGCACGGTAGAGTTTGAAGTCGTCGCCCTCATAGCGTTGTACGAAACGGCGCGAAAGTACAATCTGGAACACATCGCCCCGCAGGCAATGCTGGATGCCCCGACGTATGTTGCCCTTGTGCTGTTCGTCGGTGAGCGGTGAAGTGGTCTCTCCCACAGGATGGAAGCCGTAGGGTTTCACATTGCCTTTGTTCATCCGCATCTGCAATTCTTTCAGGTCTTGGTCCGTTCCGAGCGTTACCAACGTCATGCTGTTGTTGAAATGATCGAAGACGATGAGGTCGCGGTAGAGCACATAATACATGTCTGGGGCATCGTTCTTCTCCATCGTCATGTCCTTGACGGCAATATCCTCGAAATAGCGGACGGCATTGAAGGACGTGTAGCCATAGAGCCCGCAATATTCGCTGCCCTCCCCTTCTATGGAAAAGCGACGGAGGAAGCCGTTGATGGCATGGTCACAGCGATATTCCTTGCTGACAGGATGCCGTTCGACACTTCCGTCGGGATAGGTACAGATACTCTCGCCATGGCTGATGGCCACACTGGCCAGCGGACAGATGCCGATGAAAGAGCGGCTGTTGTTGGAGTCATGGTAGTCGGAGCTCTCCATGAGCACACTCTGTGGATAGATGTCGCGCAGATGCATGTAAACGCCTACCGGCGTATAGAGGTCGGCAAGTATTCTGCGGCTTGTCGTCGTATAGTTAAAAGTCTCCATATTCCTTTGCCAAGTCTTTGTGATTCAGATAGGTCATTACATCCTTGTCGCCACGGCCACTGACGGTGAGTACCACCACGTCGTCGGGCTGGAATGTGAGTTTCTTCAAGGCTGCAATGGCATGTGCACTCTCTATGGCGGGGATGATTCCTTCCATGCGTGTCAGTTCGTAGCCGCCGTAGATGGCCTCATCGTCGTTGATGGCCAAGACCTTCGTACGCCCGCTCTGCGCCAGATGAGCGTGCATGGGACCGATGCCGGGATAGTCCAAGCCTGCTGAGATGGTAAAGGCTTCCTTGATTTGTCCGTCTTCGGTCTGCATCACCAGCGACTTCGCGCCATGGATGATGCCCACCTGGCCACAGTGCATCGTCGCCGCCGTATAGTCAGTGTCAACACCCTGTCCGCCGGCCTCTGCCAGCACCATCTTCACGCGTTCATCATCCATGTAATGGTAGATGGTTCCGGCCGCGTTGGAGCCACCGCCGACGCAGGCAATGAGATAGTCAGGATAGTCGCGGCCCTCTTTTTCCTTCAGCTGCCACTTGATTTCCTCGGAAATGACACTCTGCATGCGTGCCACAATGTCGGGATACGGGTGCGGTCCCATGGTGGAACCAACGATATAGAACGTGTCCTGCGGATGACAACACCAATCGCGGATGGCTTCTGAGCAGGCATCACTCAATGTCATGTTGCCCGTAGTGACGGGATGCACCGTCGCACCAAGCATCTTCATCCGCTCCACGTTGGTGTGCTGACGCTCCACATCGGTCTTTCCCATGAAGATTTCACACTGCATGTCCATCAGTGCACACACCGTGGCCGTGGCAACGCCGTGTTGTCCGGCACCTGTCTCGGCGATGATGCGTGTCTTTCCCATCTTCTTGGCCATCAGAATCTGCCCGATGGTGTTGTTGATCTTATGCGCTCCCGTGTGGTTGAGGTCCTCGCGCTTCAGATAGAGGCGACAGCCGTACTGCTCACTCATTCGTTTGGCATAATAGAGTGGCGACGGACGGCCTACATAGTCGCGCAAAAGGGCGTGGTATTCCTGCTTGAATTCCTCACTTTCGATAATGGGAAGATAGGCTTTCTGCAAATCATGCACACACTTATAGAGTATTTCCGGCACATAGGCACCGCCGAAATCACCGTAGAATCCATTCTCGTCTACGAAATAGTTTTTGCTCATTGTCGTTTCTTTTTGTCTGTTTGTCCTCCAGCTACACCTTGATATATAATATAGAAGGCCTCCACCGAAAAACCTAAATCATAATTAATAGAACACACCTTACCTGCTCAGGGCTTCATACAGCAAGTCCATGGCCTTGTCGGCATCGCGCGTCTCATTGAGCAGGGTGACGAACTTGGAGCCGATAATGGCTCCAGCGGCGTTGGCCTGTGCCGACTCCAGGGTCTGCTTGTTGCTGATGCCGAAGCCAATCATACGCGGATTGCGCAGGTTCATGGCATGGATCCGCCGGAAATATTCCAGTTTGGCATCGCCGAATTGAGTCTGCGCACCGGTGATGCTGGCCGAACTGACCATGTAGATGAATCCGTCGGTGTGCTCATCGATAAAGCGGATGCGCTCTTCTGAGGTTTCCGGTGTAATCATCATAATAACCCGCAGGTCGTAACGGTCGGCAAGAGGCTTCACGACAGCCAAGTAATCACTGAAGGGAAGGTCTGGAATGATGATGCCTGAGATACCTGCACCGACGCAGGCTTTGAAAAAGGCCTCATAGCCGTAGTGCATCACGACATTGAGATAGCCCATCCACACCAAGGGGATGGTCACCTCGTCCTTCACTTCAGACAACTGACGGAACAGGATGTCGGTTGTCATCCCGTTCTTCAACGCCGTCGTTCCGGCACTCTGTATGACCGGTCCGTCGGCCAAAGGGTCGCTGAACGGCATACCTACCTCAATCATGTCAATACCCCGCTGCTGCAAGGTCTTGATAACGTGTCCCGTATCCTCCAGGGTGGGACAGCCTGCACAGAAGTAAAGCGACAGCAGCTTGCGGCCGCTTTCCTTCTGTTCTGCAAATAGTTGATTTATCTTATTCATTTTTGCTGTTGGTTTTCATTGGTTGATAACATTTCCCCCTGCCAGAGGCCGTGCAGCAACACACTTGCCGACTATTCCTGTCGTAGTTCTGTCACAAAACGGCGCAAGGCCTCCACATCCTTCACGGCCGGTTCGGTCTCGAAACGGCTGTTGAGGTCGATGCCGAGAAACTGCGGATGGTGTATTGCCTTGATGCGGGCAGCATCGTCGGGACCGATACCACCACTCAGCAGGAAGGGCACGTCGCCGTCGTAGGCCTCCAGGATGCTCCAGTCGAACTGCATTCCCGAACCGCCGACATGCTGGCTTTTCGTATCGAAGAGGAAATAGTCCACAGAACCAGCATAATCCTTATAGCGAAGCATGTCTTCCACAGATGAGATGCTCAACGCCTTCATCACCTTGATGCCAGGATGAATATCCGGATCGAGCGTACGGCGCAGGTTGTCGATCATAATGCTGCTCTCGCTGCCATGCAACTGCACGATGTCGAGGTCGTAGTTGACCACGCGCGTGACAATCGTCTGCGGCATGTCGTCGACGAAGACACCTACGCGTTTAGGCCGAACCGCCTGTTCCTCAGCCGGTTTGTCCGGACGTTCCAACGACGAATAGTCGGGAATGATGCCCGCACGGCTCCTGATCTGACTGACATAGCGGGGACTGTCGGGCCAGAAGATGAATCCAACCCAGTCGACACCCAAGTCACTTACCGCGCGAATGTTCTCGGCTTCGCGCAAGCCACATACCTTTATAATCATAACGCTGCAATAAAATTTCCTAAAGCCAAGCCCGGATGGCCGGTCTTCATAAAGTTCTCGCCGATGAGGAAGCCTCGGTAGCCTGCCGCACGCAGCTCACGCACCGTGGCGGGATCAGAGATGCCACTCTCGCTGACCTTCACCGCTTCTGCCGGAAGGCGTTCTGCCATACGGAACGAGTTTGCCACGTCGGTGACAAAGGTTCCCAGGTTGCGATTGTTGATACCACACATGTCTGGCTGTAGCTCCGCATAATCGAGTTCGGACTCGGAATGCATCTCCAGCAACACTTCCAGCCCCAGCTCATGGGCCCGAGACAGGAGTGAGCGGCATTCGCCCAACTGCAAGTCGGCGGCAATCAGCAGCACGGCTGAGGCTCCAGCCTTCCGCGCCTGAAACAGCTGATATTCGTCGACGACAAAGTTCTTATATAGTATGGGAATGGTTACGCCCGTCTGTCGGGCCTCCACGATGAACGAGTCATCGCCGCCGAAGTAGTCGTGGTCGGTCAGGATGCTCAGTGCCGCAGCCCCATTCTGCTGGTAGCTCAAGGGAATGATAGCCGGGCTGCCTTCCTCCATGATCCAACCCTTTGAGGGCGAGCGGCGTTTGAACTCCGCAATGATGCCACTCTCCGACGCCAGCAGTGCCTGCCGGAACGAAGGACGGGCTCCCTGGGCCTCCGTCTGCACCAGCAGTTGCTCCACCTGTGCATAAAGCACCTCCGGCGGTAGCTGCGCCTTCATCGTTTCCACCTCGATCCGCTTGTGAGCGACGATTTCTTCCAATATATCTGCCATATCTACTATTATCTTTCTATTTCCAAAATCGGTTCCACCATTTGGAGCTGTCGTCCATCTCTCTGCTGCTAGTGCCTCGCTGTCCCCTCCAGCGGACAACAGACAAACCACGAAATGGCTTCCACCGATGAGTAATATACCCTATTTTGCGATGCAAAGAACCCTATATTACAAAGTAATAAAGCCTAAATCACTGCATAAAACAGCCTATATTACTTGCCGGGGCATAAGGGTTTAGCTGTTCAACTCAACAAACTTCTTGAACGTACGGAGAGCACGGCCGCTGTCGATGCTCTCGCGTGCTATCTCCACACACTCTTCGATGCTCTTCGTTCCCTTTTCCAACACCTGAATGCCGAAGGCCGCATTGGCCAGCACGATGTTCTTCTGAGCCGGCAAAGCACGATTTTCCAACACACGGTCGAAGATGGCTGCTGCCTCTTCCTCGGTGGCTCCGCCCACCAACTCTTCGGGTTTGGCAATGTCAAAACCAAGGTCGGAGGGACTGAACACCCGTTCATAGTGATTGGTTGTCACCTTGAAGTCGCCCGTGAGGGAGATTTCGTCGTAGCCGTCGATGGAGTTTACGATGCCATAGTCAATGCCTATCTTCTGGTAGACGCTGCTATAGAGGCGCATCTGGTCGAGGTTGGCAACTCCCAGCAGCTGGCACTGCGGCTGACTGGGATTGACCAGCGGTCCCAGCAGGTTGAAGATGGTGGGGAACTGCAAAGCCTTGCGGATGGGGCCGACAAATTTCATGGCCTTAGCAAAGAGCTGTGCATGCAGATAGACGATGCCTGCCTCGTTGAGCGAGCGGTTGAGCTTGTCCAGGTCATCGGTGAACGTCACGCCGTGATTGGCAATCACGTTGGAAGCACCGCTCGTTGACGTGGCTGCATAGTTGCCATGCTTGGCCACTTTGTATCCGGCACCAGCGATAACGAAACAGCTCGTCGTCGAAATGTTGAATGTGTTCTTACGGTCACCGCCCGTTCCCACCACGTCTATGTAGCGGTCGCAATTGAGCAAGGCCGGAACGCCCGTCTCGAGGATGCCGTCGCGGAATCCCAACAGCTCGTCCACCGTCACGCCACGCATCTGCAAGGCCGTGAGCAAGGCCGTAATCTGCTCGTTCGGGTATTCGCTCTTTGTAATACCAATCAGAATGTCCTTCATCTCCTCACGGGTCAGTTCCTCGTGATTCAGCATTCTGTTCAAAATGTCCTTCATCGCCATAGTCAATGTCTCCTAATTTTTTATTATGTGTTATAGTTTCCATACTGAAAGAAGGCCTGTCGTAAGAACGGCAGGCCTTCTGAGTGTATCTTCTTCAATTATCCACACGGCTGGGTTGCTCACGACTGGTTAGAATCTTGAGTTGTGCCACCACCAAAATGTAGATACCTGATATGTCATCTTCTCTATTTTTATGATTTCGTTTGCAAATTTACGGTTTTTATTTGAATCTGCAAACTTTTTGAGAACTTTTTTAGTTGTTTTCCCACAAAGATGTCACAGACAGGCCTGAAAGCCTGCATGAGGCCCCGAAAAAATATTTTCACCCTTTATATAATAAAGCAGGGACAACCGCGTTACATATATAGTTGAACTCAATAAGAATTTGCCTATGCAGTATTTTACATCCGAAGACCTCTGCCCGTCAGAGAAAACACTGAACATCATCCGTCAGATAGCCTACACCTACAGGGCGGTAACCATGAACGGTCGCACAGCGTCCTATTGCATGAACTGACCCGGAACGGTCGCTTTCCAACAAACGCTATCCCATGGAAATTCTCGTATCACCGTCTTTGCTCTCTGCCGACTTCACCAATTTGGAGAAAGACGTGGAGATGATCAACAACAGCGAGGCCGACTGGCTCCACATGGATGTCATGGATGGAGTCTTCGTACCCAACATTTCGTTCGGATTCCCTGTCATCAGTGCCGTGGCCAAAGTGTGCAAGAAACCGCTTGACGTGCATCTGATGATTGTGCAGCCCGAACGCTATATCAAGCAGACCGCCGCAGCCGGTGCCATGCTCATGAACGTCCACTACGAAGCATGCACACACCTCCACCGCACCATCCAAGAGATACACGCCGCAGGCATGAAAGCCGGCGTTACGCTCAACCCGTCAACGCCTGTCAGCGTGCTTGAAGACATTGCTGCCGACGTGGAACTGGTGTTGCTGATGAGCGTCAATCCGGGGTTCGGCGGACAGAAATTCATCCCTAACACACTGAACAAGATTCGACGGTTGCGCGAACTGCTCGACCGCACGGGCAGCAAGGCACTCATCGAAGTGGACGGCGGCGTTGACGACAAGACTGCCCCGGCCATTATCGAAGCCGGTGCCGACGTACTTGTCAGCGGCAGCTACGTCTTCAAGGCGCAAGATCCTCCTGCCGCCATCAAAGGACTAAAGGCCGTCAAAGCATAAACTGCCGAAGAGAAACAAAAAGAAAAGGAACCATCTGTACCCAGACGGTTCCTTTTTCTTATTTGATGAGCAGCGGCAAGCCCTAAGACCTACCCCCAGCCTCATGCCAGCTGCAAGTGAATCTGATGCTCGCGGGCCATGCGGCGCAGGTTCAAGATGGCATAGCGCATGCGTCCCAACGACGTATTGATGCTCACGCCAGTCGTCTCGGCAATTTCCTTGAACGACAAATCCTGATAGAAGCGCATGAACACCACTTCGCGCTGCGTCGGCGGCAGTTTGTTCATCATCTTCTTCACATCAGCCAAAACCTGCATGTTCACAAATTCGTTCTCGATGTTGCTGTCCAGCAAGTCCTTTCCACCCACGTTAGACAGGTCGTTCTCCTTCGGAGCTTCCACAATCTTGCCTGTCCGCTGGTCACGATACCAGTCCATCATCACGTTATGGGCAATGCGCATCAGCCATGCACCAAACTTGCCGCTGGGCAGATACTTGCCCTGCTGCAACTTAACGACTACCTTCACGAACGTTTCTTGGAAGATATCGTCTGCCACATCACGGTCGTGGACCATGAAGAGAATGTATGAAAACAGCTTTGACTGATTGCGCGACAAAAGCAAATCAAAAGCCCTGTTGTCCCCGTTTACATAAAGCATGGCCAACGTTTCGTCGGTCATCTCGTTCAGATTCTTCATTCTTTAAACTTTTTTGTTCTTGAAGTAATACTGTTCCGATAGGCTTTCGTGATTTGATTTTTGTCGTTAAATGTTATTAATTCGCTTGCAAATATACGCACTTTCGTTGTTTTGTGCAAATTTTTGTCGAAAAAAATGGCATTTTCGGGAATTCGGCCGCGTACAGAGGTTAATCCAACAGTTCGAAATTGCCACTTGCAATGTCTTTCATTCCCATGATGCCAAGGTAGGTTGTCCCGGAGCCATACACCCTCAGACGCTTGCCTTTAATCCCCGGATGGTTCTCCGGATCCAGAGCCTTGCGAATGGCGGACCCGCTTTTCAGCTGTACCGACATCATCTTGTGCACATTCCGTTCGTTCAGGTCATCCGCCAGCAAGATGGCCGACGACCATTTGAACGGCGGATCATAGTCAACGTTTTCCTCCTTCAATGCCGAGTTGGCGCAGGCTGCGACGATATAGCCCTCTACCCATCCGGCCTTCGTCATCTCTCCGTTGACAAACTCTGTCACCGTCCACACCTTATCGCGGTCTGAACTGCCTGGGTCGTTACCGTCTACGATGTCCTCTTCCAGATAGGACGAGTTGCGGTCGTAGGTAGCTGTCGTATCTTCCGGCATGTCGCCATCGTCCCAATCGTCCTCGTCGCCGTCCTCGTCATCACCATCGCCATTGTCATTGCGGTTGTTCTTCGAAGTCTGCTCCGTCTTCTTTCCGTCCTCGCTCTCCTCGATAATGACCTTCTCACAGCCACAGAAGATAGCCAACAGACAAGCCATCAGCAACAGCGGCCACCAATGTGACGCTCCTTTCCGTCCGAAATGCTCCCTTGTATCCATATTCTCAAGCATCAAAGATTCACAACCGCAAAGATAAAGAAAAAGGTTGTAACCTCAAACAATTATCTGGAAAAAGATAACAAAACCGCCCACCCCTTCTTGAAGGACAGCCATGAAGCAACTAAAATAA
>CAMHEA010000080.1 GCA_946184025.1 uncultured Prevotella sp. | reverse complement strand
AGACGAAGACCAAGCTCGGCAACAGCGAAGTGGCTGGAGCCGTGCAGCAGGCCGTAGGCGAAGCCTTGAACAACTATCTGGAAGAACATCCCAACGAAGCAAAAAAAATCTGCGAAAAGGTCATCCTGGCCGCCACGGCACGCATCGCCGCCCGCAAGGCACGCGAAAGTGTGCAACGCAAGAGCGTGATGAGCGGCGGCGGACTGCCCGGCAAGCTCGCCGACTGCTCCAACAAAGACCCGAAACAGTGCGAAATCTTCCTCGTCGAGGGTGACTCCGCCGGTGGATCGGCCAAGCAGGGACGCGACCGCTACACACAGGCCATCCTCCCCTTGCGCGGAAAGATCCTGAACGTAGAGAAAGTGCAGTGGCACCGCGTGTTCGAGGCAGAATCCGTGATGAACATCATCCAGTCCATCGGCGTACGCTTCGGCGTAGAAGGCGAAGACGACCGCGAAGCAAACATCGAGAAACTGCGCTACGACAAGATCATCATTATGACCGACGCCGATGTCGATGGTTCCCACATCGACACGCTGATTATGACCCTCTTCTATCGGTTCATGCCGAAAGTCATCGAAGAGGGACACCTCTACATCGCCACGCCGCCACTCTACAAGTGCACCTATAAGAAATTCTCAGAGTATTGCTACACGGAGCAGCAGCGACAGGCCTTCATTGACAAGTATGTGGCTGGCGACGAGAACAGTGCCGCCCTTCACACACAACGCTACAAAGGTTTGGGAGAGATGAATCCGGACCAGCTTTGGGAGACGACCATGGATCCCTCGACCCGTCTGCTCAAGCAGGTGACAATCGAAAACGCTGCCGAGGCCGACGAAATCTTCTCCATGCTCATGGGCGACGACGTAGAACCGCGCCGCGAATTCATCGAGAAGAACGCCACCTACGCCAACATTGACGCATAGGAGATCCGCCAATCGATATAGGAAGGGGAATGCCCGCAGGGGTGTTCCCCTTCTTTTCTGCACTGAAGGAAGCATCCCCCGCAAACGTCTGGGATTCATCCTTTCCACCAAAGAGCGACGAAAAGGAAACTGCGGACAAGCATCCAGAAAGCATTTTTCCTAAGAAAAAGGTCTGAGAATCAGAAAAAACGACTATATTTGCAACAGGAATCCATGACCGAAACCCTTGAAAAGAGAAAAGAATAACAGACCTTCAACATGACAGCTAACCAAAACATCACGGAAATATCCGTTGAGCGGATTAAGGAAACCATCCCCGACGGAAGCTCCATCGGCAACGACATCATCCTGTTCGACCGCTTTGCCGACGTGCCCCTGCCCACCGAAAACTGCCGTATGCGCAGCCTCTTCCTCGCCCTGTGCACCAGCGGCAAGGCCAAATACACCCTGGACACCAAGGAACGTACGGTGGAGGCCAACGATGTGATTATCATCAACGAAGGACAAGTGGTCGGCGACTACCTGCTGAGCCGCGACTGCAGCGGCATCGCCATCATCTTCTCCTACGATTTCTTCTATGACATCATCAGCAGCGTGCGCGAACTGCCCCAGCTTTTCCTATTCTCGCGCACCCATCCGGTTTTCCACCTTGAAGAAGAGGAGGCCGAATGTATCAAGGAATACTTCTACCTCATCCGCAAAAAGGTAGACGGCAATGCCAACCACTTTCGCAAGGAGGTCGTGAGCACCCTCATCCGCTCCCTCATCTACGATGTCAGCAATGCCATCTACCGCATCCAGCAGGTGGGAACGACCAAGAACACCCATGCCGAGCACATCTTTACGAACTTCATGAAGCTCCTGGAGCAGAACTTCCGCACCGAGCGGCGCGTGGGCTGGTATGCCGAACAGCTGTGCATCACACCCAAATACCTCTCCGAATCCGTGAAAGCCGTCAGCAAGCGGCGACCCAACGAGTGGATAGAAAACTATGTAACCATGGAAATCCGCGTCCTGTTGAAGAACACACCGCTGACCATCAAGGAGATAGCCCAGCAACTGAACTTCGCCAACCAGAGCTTCCTCGGGAAATATTTCAAGGAGCATGTCGGCATGAGCCCCAAGGAATACCGCCGATCCTGAACGGCGGCAAGAAGGTCGGAGAAATACCTTTATATATATGATGATGAACCGCGCGTTATTGTTTGTAGCCATTCTCGCCATCCTCTGTGGGTGTACGGTAGACCGCCGGAAGGTTATCCAGCTGGCCTATGTGGACTCTCTGAACAAAAGCGGATACACATTCACCACCGACACCCTGATACGCCCGGTGGCAGAGTACTTCGCCCATCACGGTTCTGCCAACCAGCGCATGAAAGCCTACTACCTCCTCGGCCGCGCCTATAGTGACATGGGGGAGTCTCCGCTGGCTCTCCAGTGTTTCCATGATGCCGCAGAATGTGCCGACACCGCAGCCCGTGACTGCGATTTCAGGACGCTGAATCGCATCTATGGGCAGATGGGTGAGTTGTTCTATGACCAATATATGCCCCGCAATATGCTGGAAGCATACGGGAAAGCCGTTTCTTATGCCTATCGGGATAAAGACACGTTGTCTGCCCTGATCTTCTACCAGCGGACAGCAGATGCTTATGACTTGTTAAAAAAGAAAGATTCTGTTATATATATTTGCGAAGAGGCTTTCCGTAGGTTTACCGAAAGAGGCTACCGTGATTTGGCGGCCCGCTCCCTTCCCATGGCCATCTATGAGTTAGTGGAACTGAAGAAATTAGAGAAGGCCAAGGGCTATATGAATGTATACGAGTCAGAGTCGGGCTATTTTGATAGCAAAGGAAATATTCAGAAAGGGCTCGAAGTCTATTATACGATTAAAGGAAACTATTTCCTGGAATCACAACAATACGATTCAGCGGAACACTTCTACCGTAAAGAGTTGGCAATGTCGGCAGCGGCCGATTTCAACAACCTCCACGCTGCATGCCTCGGATTATCTCGAGTGTTTGAGAGACAGGAGAAGGTTGACTCTATGGCGAAATACGCCTTGCTCTGTTCTGCATACAACGACTCTCTTGTCTCTGCGACGGACATCCATACACTTCATCGAATGCAGTCCATGTATGACTACCACCGTATACAGGACGCAGAAAACCAACAGAGAATGGCCAAGGAGCGGTCTGTGGCCTTGAATGTGATTTTGGCATTCCTCATCGTGTTTCTGGTTGTTGCAAGTATACTGTCGTACGCCTATATGAAGAGTCGAAGGGCGTACGAACACTTGCAGTACGAGGAAAACCTGCGGCAGTATGAGTCTGAGCAAGAAAAGCTAAGCCTCCTGATCGCGTCTCACAATGCGTCCTACGCAAGGCAGATAGCAGAGAAGACCGCACTCATCAACGACCTGCAAGTCAAGATGGCGCAATACAAAGAGAGGAGGCAAAAAATCAATAGGATTTCTTTGGACGAAAGGCTCCTCAATTCTGACATCTACAGAGTCTTTAAGGGGTATTCAGACAAACCCGTGGCAAAGCCCAACGCACAAGAATGGAAGGAACTTAGACACATGATGAACCGTGAGTACCCCCAGTTCTATGCCCACCTGTTCAGCAAATGCGAGTGGACAGACACGGAATATGAAATATGTATATTAGTGAGGCTCTTTTTCAAACCTTCGGATATTGCGAATTTCTATGGATATGACCGCTCATATATCACAAAGGTGAGGAAGCAGATGCACAAGAAGATTTTCGGAAAAGAAGGAAAAGGAAAGGACTTTGACGATTATATCCGGAATATTGTTTAGCAGAGGGGATGGCCGCTTCTGTATAAAACCGGATGTGGAGTCTTGAGGAGGCCCCTAAAGTGACAGATATCAGGGGCGTTTGCAGGGCCGCACCGTGTCACGTCTACCCTCAATCCTGCTGACAGACGGGGACAGGCGAACATGGCACGTCGCGTCCCTACAACATGGGAAAAGCCGTCACTGTAATCCACTGAGCCTCAATGGAATAGCAAACAAATCTTACTCCTGAGAATTTTTAATTTATTAATTCTCATTTTTTAAATTAAAAATTCTGAAAAAATAAATTAAAAATTGTCGTGACTGAGCCTCACTCGGCTGATGACTGAAGTCAAATGCCCTTCTCTCTGAATTTTAACGAGGTTCAAAATCCCTACAAGAAAGATGCTTTTCTTATACAGAACAGACGCCTATATTGCTTCATGAGGATAGCTGGCTGGACGAAAAACGATGTCTTCGTGGCATCTTTTGAAGTCGAATTCTTCTGTAAATCACTTTTAATCAGATGGTTGCAGAAAGTCAATTTTGGTCAATTTTTTAGCGGGGAAAAGGCTGTTCTTTTTTATGCAAAAGGAATAATTTTGCAGAGCAATATAAACATCAAAAATAATTATTATGAAGAAAGTCATTCTTTCCTGTTTCATTTTCGTTCTTTCTGCATTCGGATGGGCAAATAACAGTGTCAACTCTACGATGCAGAGGACAAGAATCCCCTTTTCAGTACATGGAGTAAATCCAGGAGGTGCAGGTAATACAATTCCCAAGGCACCCAGACTCATTCCCAAAATCTCTCAAGACGGGCACACCTTATATATAGAAACTGCCCATCCTGGCTATGCCCTCTTCCTGAGAAATCTCGATGGAATGGTCGTTTTTTATGGATTTGTGCCAAATTCACAGAATACGATAGAACTGCCGGGCGACCTCTCTGGCGAGTATGAAATTGAACTACAATGCGCTTCCTACAGCCTCATAGGAGAAATAGAACTCTGACATAGTTTCGTTCCGTGCGGAGCCATGCGCGGAAAAGTTTCTGCCATGGCTCCGCTTAAAAAAAGCAAAGATGATGATAAAATGTATCTTAACCTTTTCATTTGCTTGCATGCCTCTCCTTGTGGAGGCTCAGACTCTTGATTTGGAAATAAAGACCCAAGAAGAAGAAGTAACTGCAAGTAGTAGAGATTACCAAGAAGATTTAGTTACAGATGACGACATCCTGTATGTGAGTACTGACGAATCGGAACAGGATACAAAAACAACATCCCAGGAGGAGTATTTCTCTATTACCCTCCAGTATGATGCGGCAGGAAACCGTGTTAAGCGTGCGGTAGAGAAGTCCAATCCATTGCCCATGCAGAGCCCATCATCTCCTGGTCTTTCCCCTTCTCTTTCCGACTATATTGATGGTCGGCAGTTCTCAATATCTTCAAGAGGTGATTTCTGGACAATTTCATTTTCTAAATGGGAGGCAAACGACTTAGGAACAGTCCGCGTCTACACCTCTTCAGGCGCAATAGTCACAATCCAGCATATCCATTCGGCTGATACCAATATTAACAAGCCAAACCGGCCATCCGGAGTTTATCTGTTTGCAATAGAACTGAATGGAGCAACTGTAACAAAAGAAATCACATATTAGATTACAAAAATATGAAGAACAAAATCTTATCGTTGCCTGGCGTTCTCATTCTCTTGACTTGCATGTTGCCTGCCATCAACGCAACGGCAGCACCTGACGATTTCGGATATACACTAAAGCCAGATACGGCAAGTTCCAGTTCCGTTCCCGTAGGAAGTACGGAAGGAGTCCTTGACGTCAGCCCGACAGGAGGTGCTTCCTACACCATCCCCATTAAAGTTCCCAAGGGAATCAACGGCATGGAACCTTCCGTCAGCCTTAACTATAACAGCCAGTCCGGCAACGGCATTGCCGGATGGGGGTGCAATGTTGGCGGCATTTCCGCCATCACCCGCGGCATAAGCGATATTTATCACGACGGCGCAGCAAAAGGCCGTTCACGGTACATGGATGGCGTGTTTTACTTGGACGGGAAACGCCTGATAGTCTCTTCAGAAGGTTATGCGGCTGTTGGAACGGTCTATTATCCAGAAGGTGATCCTTTTACTAAGGTCACGATTTGTTCTGATAATGGGATCGTTTATTTCAGTGTCAAGGGACAAGATGGATTGACAAGAGAATACGGGCATACGGAGAATTCACAACTTCGTTATACAGTCAACGGCACGACGAGGACTCATGCCTGGTACATCACGGAGGTCTGCGACCAGAACGGCAATTACATGAGCTATTGGTATGCCACATTCTACAGCGTTGTATATCCGGCAAGCATCACTTACGGCATCAATAAAAGTCATGAAACTGCACAGCAGGCTAAGGTCGAGTTTATGTACAAGAACCGCAACGACATGCAACCTTTTGCCTTTGACGGCAAGAAGGGGAATATGACTCGCTTACTGGTCGGAATTGTCTGCAAGATAGGAAACTCCGTATTTCGGAATTACGATTTGGAGTATAGCACCACGATGGACAAAAATAATGCCCAATATTCGCGTTTGGTGAAAGTGACAGAAAAGAATGGCCAAGGAGAAGCCCTTAAACCGACCATTTTGGAATGGCAGGGGCTGCCAGCCTTTGCAATGGATTCCACGACTCCAACGGCAAATGTGATTTCGCAAAGCTCCACGAAAAAGGTTAGCAATGAAACCTTTTATGCAGCAGATTTAACAGGCGACGGAAACGACGATGCCATTGAAATCGCTAATGTGGAATACATTACGAACTACCCAGGAGGGTACCACAGTGACTATCGGAAAGAACTCCACATCTTGAGAAATGAAGGTGCCCAAGGGTTTAAGACCTATCTTACCTATAATTTGGGGGCGGATATTTCAATGGAAGACCTCTACGGCTATTCTTTCGGGCATTCCGTTTCCGACTTTGACGGTGACGGACTCAATGATTTCTTCGTCCCATCTTATCAGGAAATAAATGGGCAAAAGGGAATCCTCTTACGCTTTCTTATGGGAAAAGACATCGCTGTAAGAAGCAAGGTTTGCAGTAACTATGGATACAAGATACGTTCAAAGGAAGGGCTTCTTAAAATACTGACAAATGACTTCAACAACGATGGAAAGACTGACATTCTTATTGTCGAAAAAGGAAAATCAGGAAATGCCTACCCTGCTACCCTCATTTTGTTTGGCGTAGATACTCCCGTCACGTTTAATCTCAGCCTTGGCGAAGAACCGCAAGATGTGTTTTCCGGAGACTACGACAACGACGGCATGCAAGATTTGTTGATTTTAGGAAAGAAAGGATACACCATCTTCCAGAATAAAGGCTGCGACAATATGCCAGCCATGTTTCAAGGAGGAGAGACTGTCAACGGAACAGGGCTTTACTATATGTCGGAGATCTGGCAGGGAGACTTCAATGGCGATGGACTTCCCGACTTTCTCTATCATAAAGGGAAAGAAAAGGACTTGTGCTTTGCACTCAACGAAAGCAATGGATCTTTCAGTCATTTCCTGGCATATTCTTATGCAAGTATCGGTTATGCTCCAGAGGCATTCAACTGTCTTGTTGCCGATTTTGATAATGATGGCAAGCAGGATGCCATCCTGATAAGAAAATACAGGGATGAAAAGTTCCAGGAAAAAGTATCAACGGACTGGTTCTTGTCTACGGGAGCTACCCTTAGTTTGAAAAGAACAGCAACGTCAAAGCGCAAAGATGATGCAGGCATCAACCGCTATGCCATCGGAGATTTTAATGGAGACGGTTGCCCAGACGTGATGAATTATGGTTTTAACTGCTACAACGGGCAGGATGCTGACGTATCGCCCTCCTTGACCTTCTATAGTAATAAGAACTACAATACCTCCTCAGGCAAAATCAAGAGAATCACTGACGGACTGGGCAACACCACATCCATCAGCTACGCCTCCTTGGCCGATACCTCTGTCTACACCCGCGACAAAAATGCAGTCTATCCATTGGCAACCTATACGCTTCCCTTCCATGTCGTTTCGGCTGTTACTGAAAGCAATGGCGCAGCTGGAAGCATAAAGACCTGCTATCAATATGCCAACTTGACTGCCCACTTGCAAGGCAAAGGAATCCTCGGCATGGCTTCCGTAAAGACTTCCGACACAACGACGGGCATAATGACGGAGAGCGGCATTAGCAGCTGGGACCGCAGTTTCTTCGTTCCTCTCACAACCTATACAAAGGTCACGGCGGGTTCAGACTCCTCCGAAACAACAGCCACCAGCAATTTTGTGAAGGCGGGTAACAATAATTACACGCTTTCCTCGTTAACTACAGTAGAGAAAGACTTTGACGGAGACATGAAGACTTCCACGCTGAGCTATGATACGACAAGGGGAACCCTCTTGTCCGAGGCCACGACCTTCGGCACTGTTTCCATCTATAAAAAGGTGGAATACGGAGACTATGTCCTGGCCGGAGGACGCTATCTTCCAAAGACCGTCACCCTCAGCCAGAAGCATCCCGACGATGCGTCCGTCTTCACAGACAAGACCACCTATACCTATAATAACTATGGGCAGGTTACTCAGGAAATCACACATGCAGACACCTCTCTTCCGCTGACGAAAGTATTCGGCTACGATACCTTTGGCAATCGGGTTCGTCAGACGACATCGGGTTCTGGTGTGTCTTCCGTCACACAGTATGATGATTATGATGCGAATGGCCGCTACATCGTGAAGACCTATACCTCCGTCACACCGGGCCCCGTTACCGAATACACCTACGACATCTTCGGAAACAAGGTGACGGAAACCGACAGAACCAACGCCGGAAGTCCGCTGACAACCAGGTTTGAATACGATGGATGGGGACGGCTCGTAAGGACAATCTCCCCCACCGGAGCCGTCTCGACCGTCCGCTATGGCTGGGGCAATGCACCTTCGGCCAAATACTATGTACTGGAGCAGGGAACAGGCACGCCGTGGGTGAAGACGTATTACGATGCCCGCGGCCGCAAGAGTTCTACATGCACGGTGGAGGCAAAAGACCTGCCTGTTTCCGTGACCAACACCTACAATGCCAAAGGACAACTCTCTCAGGCAGTATCGAAAACCGGCAATCTGACTGTGACCGAGACCTTCACCTACGACAACCGCGGACGCGTGACCTCCGATAAGTTCAGTACCGGCAAGTCAACGCTCTACCGCTATGGACACCGGTCGGTAACGACACAGAAGAATGTGGAAGTCTATCAGAAAGAATACGACGCATGGGGCAACATGAAAGTGTCCAAGGCTCCGTTCTCACAGGTCACATACACTTATGCCTCCTGCGGAAAGCCACTGACAGCCACCGTCGGCAGCCATACGGTCTCCATGGAGTACGACAAAGCCGGCAACCAGATCGTCCTGAACGATCCGGATGCAGGAACTACCACCTATGAATATGATGCCTTGGGGCGCGTCCGCAAGCAGACCGACGCGCGCGGCAAGGTGACCACCACGGTCTACGACAAGCTCGGTCGTGTGACAAAGGAGACCTGCGACGACGAGGAAACCACCTACACCTATGTCACTTCCGGCAATGGCATCCTCCAGCCCCGAACAATAGCAACGGGCAACAACACCTTGACTTATACCTACGACCAGTACGGGCGACTGACGCAAAAGCAACAGCTGATAGACGGGCTCGACGAGTTTACCTACAAATACACCTATGCGGCCAAGAGCGGCCTGCTGTCTTCCGTCTATTACCCCTCGGGCAACACCGTCTGGCACGGCTACGACTGCTACGGCAACGAAACCAGCATGAGCGTAAGTGGACGCAAAATGTGGCAACTCGACACAAATACCAACGCCAAGACCACCGCCTCCCTGCTCGAAGGCAAACTGCAGCAGGTCATCACCCGCGACGACAGGGGACTGCTGAAAGGCAACGAAATACAGAAGGAGGGCAAGAACAAGTTCTGGCTCTACTATTATTTCAATGCCAAGACGGGCAATCTGACACAGTTCAATCGTCTGTCCTCCATCACCAACTACGAGTACGATGCCTTGGAACGCCTGACGAAGGCCACTGCCGGCGATCAGGTGCTGGGCGAATATACCTATCACGCCAACGGTAACATCAAGACGAAGACGGGTATCGGCCGCTACACCTACAGTGCGGAGCATCCGCATGCCGTGGCCAAGGTGGACAATACCGACAAGTCTGTCAGCATGTACACGCAGACAGTCGAATACAACGGTTTCGGGAAGGTGTCCCGTCTGACGGAACGCCCTGCCATCCTTCGCCCCTTTGGCAACGCCACCACCCTATCTT
>CAMHEA010000079.1 GCA_946184025.1 uncultured Prevotella sp. | reverse complement strand
TATTAATTCTCAAAAAATAAATTATTAATTCTGAAAAAATAAATTAAAAATTCTCGTGACTGTGGCACTTTTTTCAACCCACTGATGCTCAGTGGGTTACGAGTGAGGCAAAACGCTGTTTTCAGGAAGGATTTTCGGCTTCTGCCGGAACTGCTTTCTTGAAGGTTCTTACCTTTTGTTTCATCATCTCCAATCGGTCGTTGGCATGGCGGCGGGCAACGATAATCTGGTAGCGGTAGACCAGACAGGTGGCAAAGAAGTAGACGGCGGCTTGTATCCATAAGGCCATGTATTCCTGACGGATGTCCTGCAAGGTGCCGCCCATGCTGCTGATACGGAGGAATCCGCGTATGCCGAAGGTGCTGGGGATGAGCCAGGAGATGCCTTGCCAGTAGCCGGGAATGGCTGTTTGCGGCCAGGAGATGCCCGACATGAAAAGCATGGGAATGGAGGTGAAGACCACCAGCATCATCACGTTTTCGCGGTAGCGTACCAGACAGGAAAGCATCATGCCGAAGAAGATGCAGGCCAGCAGGTAGGGGAGGAGCAGGCCGATGAGGTCGGTGGCATGGACGAGTTGTGTGAATCCGAAGAATAGGGGTATGCAGAGGGTGTCGTAGGCAGCCATGACGGCATAGATCATGAAGTAGCACAATGCTTTTCCGAGTACGATGCGGAAGATGCCGTTGTAGTGGCGGCTCACGGGAACGAGGTCTTTGTATCGGTTGTTCTCGCGGGCGGTTCCGGCAGAGAGGCCGATGCCCAAGAGGAGCGTCTGCTGGAGGATGAGGATGAGTACGCCAGGCAGGATGGCGGTGCCGTAGCCGCCTGTCGGGTTGAAGATGGGGACTTCTTCTACGGCCAGGGGTTGGGTGTTGATTTCTTCGTCGCGCTCGGTGAAGGTGTTCAACCGAGATAGTTGGATGTTCCGGTTCATGTCGAGTGAGACGTTGGTGGCCGCCAGATAGATGGCTTTGAAGGTGAGCATGAGAGCCATGTCGCAGTAGATGTTCACATGGGCTTGTTCGCCTCGATAGATGGTTTGCTCGAAGTCGTCGGGGAAGTAGAGTACGCCGTGGACGGCTTGGTGGGCGATGAGCGAACGGGCTTCGGCCAGGTTGTTGCAGTGATAGGCCACTTTCACGTCGGGTGTGCCGTCGAGTTTCTGGATAAAGGTGCGTGAGGTCTTGGTGTGCGACATGTCGACGACGGCCACGGGAACGTCGTGCACAACCTCGTTGTTATAGATCCAGGCATAGACCAGCGGATAGACGAGGGGGACGATGATAAAGAAGATGAGCACGCCTTCGTCCTTGATGGTGTTCTTCATCTCCAGCCACCAGATGTAGCACATATCCTGGATGCCTTCTTGTATGGTCTTAAGGAATGTAGACATATTCGAGCATTGCTTTTTTGATTCTGTGGGCATCGAGCAGGGGCAACAGGGCGAAGGCCGTGAGGATGGTTATGTTGATCCAACAGTCGGCCAATGGATAACCGTTGAAGATGCTGATTTGGTAGATCATATAATAATGGCGCAGGGGGAACAGCCATGACAGGGTTTCGATAATGCCGTCCATGGCGAAGACGGGGTAGGTGGCACCGCTGGTTGAGAAGCCAAGGACGGCCCACAGCGAGCAGATGCTCATCGACATGCGGAGGGAGGGCAGTATTTCGAACATGAATACGCCGAAGCCTTCGGCTGAAAGCACCGTGAGCAGTGCCAACAGGACGATTCTCCAGGTGCCGCCGACATGAGGGAATGCCATCGGACCGAAAATGTACCAGAAATAGCCGAAGATGACCGTGACGAAGATTAGAAACTGGGGAAGCAACTTGCCGGTGAGGGCTACGGCGATGTTGCCTCCGGCCATCTGTATCCATTCGCGCCCGCGGTTGAACTTGAGCTCCGTGCCGATGGAATAGACCGTGATGAGGAACATGAACAGCATCAGGATGCCTGGTACCATGATGGTGGTGAGGTAGGAATTATAGTTGAGCCACGGGTTGTTCAGCGGATGTACGTCCAGGACAATGGGCTGGACGAAACTGTGGATTTCATGTTCGGTCTTTCCCAATGCAGAGAGTTTGGTGGATGCAACGGAGGCCGACCCCAGCATGGTGATGGTCTTGAGGTCGCGGTAGAGCATGCTGCCGGCCAGCATGACGACATTACTGACATAGAACGACACCTTTGGCTGTTTCTGCGCCAGCAGTTCGGTGGTGGTGTTCTCTGGAATGTAGAGGAAGGCATAGATGTCACCGCGTTGGATGGCCTTCCGTGCTTCGCTGACGTTGGGGTAAGAGCCGGCTACGCGGGTGCTGCTGAAGGCATCCAGCTGTCGGATCAGGGCGCGGCTGACCGTTGATTTGTCCATGTCGACGATGCCGCAGGGCATGTCCTTGGGCTGTCCGGACTCCATCATGCTTGTGAAGAAGACTGTGGCGAAGATGGGGAACAGGATCATGCAGAAGAGGTATATGGGATTATGAACCAATATACCGCATTCGCGCGAAGCGATTCTGATGATGCGCCTTAATACTTTCATTCCGTAGTCTGCTTCCTGTATGCTGTCTCCCGCCTCCTACTCCTTGATAATCAGCGACATGCCGGGGCGCAGTCCTTCGAAGGTTTCGGTGGGGCGGGCTTTCACCTCAAAAGTCTTCAAGTCGTACTGGCCTGTTGTCTTTGTCGCTTTCCATGTGGCATAGGTTCCTTCGTCCTTCATGGAGTAGACCTTCAAGCCTATTTCCTTGTCGAAGGCGGGAATGTAGGCCTTGAACGTATCGCCAACCTTCATGCCCTTGAGCTGGTCTTCGCGTACGTTGAAGGTGCCCCACATGTCATTCGTCATGGAGATGCTCATAATGGGAGACCCCATGCCGACCAGTTCGCCCACCTTGGGATAGATGGCACTGACTTCGCCGTCGGCAGTGGCCACTTGCACGGTTTCACGAAGGACGGACTTCACGACGTTGACGGCACCACGGGCAGCCTGTACTTGTTTTTGGGCGGCACGTCGTTCTTGCTCGCGAGCACCGCTTTTGGCCAGTTCCCATTGTGCCTTGGCCACCTGCACCTGTGCTTCCGTGGCTTTGTAGGCAGCCTGTGCCTCGTCGCGTTTCTGTGCTGTGGACACACCTTCGTCGTAGAGGCGTTGCAGGCGGTCGTAGGTCTTCTTGGCCAGCTCCTTGGCGGTTTGTGCCTGCTGGTACAGTTGATAGGCACTCTCGATGGTTTCCTTGCGTGCACCGGCATCGATGAGGTCGCTCATGGCATCGACAACGCCTACCGTGGCCTCCGATGCTTGCTGCTGCGCACTCACTTCGGGCATCTCCAGGATGACCAGCGTGTCGCCTTTGTGTACGAAATCGCCTTCTTTGACGCGCAGTTCTACGACGCGACTGGGCAGCTTGCATGCTACGCGATATTCGCTGACTTCTACTTCGCCCTGGATGGTTTCTTCCGTACGGTCGAGCGTAAAGTAACCGATGATGGCCACAAGGAGGATGACGGTGACGAAACCGAGGATGGCCAACAGGATGTTGTTATGCTGTGTTTTTGCTGACATAGTCTGTTTCTGCTTTCCTTAATTTGTTAATGGGACATGGTTGGAATCTTTTATTGAAGATGAAGGGTGCCGAGTGCCTTTTGGAGCGCAATATAGCTGAGGTGAACGTCAATGTCGGCATCGATGCGTTGGGTTTCGGCTTGTTGCCAGGCGGTCTGTGCTTCCATGACGTTGGTCACACTCATCACTCCTTCGTGGAACCCGATATTGGCGCAACGCAGGTTTTCCTCGGCACTGGCCATGTTCTTTTCGGCCATGGCGCGTTTCTTCTGGGCTTCCTTCAGCTTGAACTTGCTTTGTTCTACTTGCAGGGAGATTTTCTCTCGTATGTCGTCGAGTTCCAGCTGAGCCATTTGGGTTGCGGTGCGGGTGGCATTGATCTTATAGCGGCCTTCGTGCCAGCTCCAGATGGGAATCTGTGCAATGATGCCGATGTTCCACATTCCTTTGAACTTCTTTTCGAAACCGTTGAATACGTTCGGATTACTAAAGAGCACGCCGCCGGTCAGGCCGATATGTGGGCGGTAGAGTGCCTGGGTGAGCTTGGTGGTCTGTCGGCTCATGTCCACGGCGTTTTGCAGTAGGCGTACTTCCGGACGGCGGTCAAGGTCTAAGGCTCCTTCCTCGCTCCAGGTTTCATCGGCTCCGTTGCCTGAGAATCCTTCGTCGGCCAGCGTAATGGTGCCGTCCAAGGGAAGGCCGCACAGCTGACAGAGATACATCTTCGACAGGGAAACGCCGTCTTCAACCTCTGTTACCAGCATCTCGGCATGGTTCACGGCTACGTCTACCTTGAGACCATCGGCACGCGTTGCCACGCCTTCGCGGATGTATTTGTGGACATCGTCGTCGAGTTTCTGTACCAGCTCAAGATATTGTTTGGCCAAACGCTCCTTGTTCTTCAGTGAGACAGCCAGCCAGTAGGCATTGTCAATGGCGAAGAGGGTGGTCTGTGTGGCGTTGTCGATCTGGTTGCGGGCCATGTCCTCGCTGATTTGTGCCATCTCATTGGCGGCCTTGATGCTTCCGCCCATATAGATGGGCTGGGTAACCATTACGCTGGCAGCCCAGATGTTCTTGTTGTTGGTGCGGAAGGCTTCGCGGATGGTGTTGCCGAGGTCGTCGCCAGCTTGTGCCATCGGGTTGCCGATAGCCTTCATCATCTGCGAAAAGTCTTGGGCGGCTTGGGGCGATACGATGTTGTTGTCGACGAGGTTCTGCAACGCGAGGCCGAGTCGGCTGTCGACCTTCCCGATGGCGTTGGAACCGAGGTTGCTCAGGGCCGATTTCTGATGGTCATTCAGAATGGAAACCTCGCGGCTGAAGTGTTCATAGCCGGCGAGTCCGTCGACATGGGGCAGGTACTTCGTCTTGGCTGCCTTTCGGGTGTTGGCCGCAACGTCTTGTCCGAGGCGTGCAACCTGCAGCTGTTTATTGTTGCTGAGGGCCAGCTCGCGACATTGTTCCAACGTCAGTACCTCTTGAGCCGGCAAGGGAAGTGCCATGCCGGTAGAAAGCAGCAGCAGGAGCGGTACAATCGCGTTTCTTTTATTCCAAATTGCATTCCAATTCATAATCGGATTTTTGCTATAATAACGTATGCAAAGGTAATATATTTTATGGGAACGGAGAATAAAAAATGGACTGGTGAACTCTCAATAATATTTAAATGTAAGATTTTTCGGGAAAAAGGGAACAACTTTCATTTCTTTTTCTTATATTTGCATCATTGAATCTGCATCCTTTAATAACCTAAAGAGTCTGTAGCCTATGGAGAAGACAAATGTCCTCTATCGCATCTACGATCTATATTATGACGGCTTTCGGAATATGAGAATCGGGAAAACCCTCTGGCTGATTATTCTCATTAAGCTGTTTATCATCTTTGCGGTACTGAAGTTGTTCTTCTTTCCGAACTTCCTGAAGCAGAATGCCAAGGATGGTGATGTGCCTGGCTATGTCTCCAAGGTGCTCATGGAACGCTCGAAACCGTGAGAAAGGATGTTGGAATACATGGAAAATACGAATCTAAATACAAAATAGAAATGATGACAAACCTATTCTTAGACATTGAAGCCGGAATGGTGGACTGGGCGAGGGCGCAATTTGCGCTGACGGCCATCTACCATTGGTTGTTTGTGCCGCTGACATTAGGTCTGGCCGTGATAATGGGGATTATGGAAACGTGCTACTATCGTACGGGAAAGGTCTTCTGGCGCGATGCCGCACAGTTCTGGCAGCGTCTTTTCGGAATCAATTTTGCCATGGGCGTGGCCACAGGTATTATCCTCGAGTTTGAGTTTGGTACGAACTGGAGCAACTACTCTTGGTTTGTAGGCGACATCTTCGGGGCACCCTTGGCCATTGAAGGTATTGTAGCGTTTTTCATGGAATCTACGTTTGTGGCCGTCATGTATTTCGGCTGGAAGAAAGTATCCCGAGGCTTCCATCTGGCTTCCACCTGGCTCACAGGGCTGGGAGCTACGATTTCTGCGTGGTGGATTCTTGTGGCCAATGCCTGGATGCAGCATCCCGTGGGATGCGAATTCAATCCTGATACCATGCGCAACGAGATGGTTTCTTTCTGGGAGGTTGCCTTCTCGCCGTTTGCCGTGGGAAAATTCTGCCACACCGTGACTTCTGCGTGGATTATCGGAGCCGTCTTCACCGTGGCCGTTGGATGCTGGTATCTGTTGAAGAAGCGCGAAACGAAGCTGGCGGTAGAAAGTATAAAGATCGGAGCCATCGTCGGACTCATTGCTTCGCTGCTGGCGGGAGCCACCGGACACCTTTCGGGAGAGCAGGTCGCTGAGGCGCAGCCCATGAAGCTGGCAGCCATGGAGGCTCTCTATAATGGTGGTACGGATCAGAGCCTGACTGTCGTGGCGTGGGTGAATCCTTTCAAACAGCCCGACTATGCCAACGAGGAGGAAGCTCCGCTGCGTATAGCGATGCCCTATGCCCTCTCTGTGATGGCTACGCGCGACATCCATGGCTATGTGCCAGGCGTGAACGACCTCATCAAGGGCTATACCACTCCTGACGGACGTACAGAACCATCCTATGCTGAGAAAATGGAACGTGGAAAGAAGGCCATTGCTGCCTTGGCGGCCTATCGCAAGGGTGAGAACAAGGAGGCCAATGCGCAGTTCTTGAAGGAGAATATGAAGTATTTCGGCTACGGCTATGCACGCAATGCCGACGAACTGGTGCCATTTATTCCCATCAACTTCTGGGCTTTCCGTATCATGGTGGGCTTCGGCTGCTTATTTATCCTTTTCTTTGCCGTCGTACTGTTCTTCATCTATAGGAAGGATATTACCCAGCCGCGATGGTTGCAAAAGGTGGCAGTTGCCTTGTTGCCTTTTGCCTATATCGCCAGTGAGTCCGGATGGCTCGTGGCGGAGTTCGGACGGCAGCCTTGGACTATTCAGGACATGCTGCCCACATGGGCTTCTGTGAGCAACTTGCCTACGAGTTCGGTGGCTACGACCTTCATCATCTTCCTGGTGCTCTTCACAACAATGCTCGTTGTTGAAATCAGTATCATGCTGAAGCAAATCAAACGAGGGCCGGAATATTCCGCTACCGAATAGGACGAGAGGCATTCTCCGCGACGACTGACTACAGACGTGTCGGGGATGCACTGAGAAATAGACAGACAATATGTAAAATCAGTAAACGATAAGGTTATGACATACGCTTTTTTGCAACAATATTGGTGGTTCTTGGTGTCCTTGCTGGGAGCCCTGTTGGTGTTCCTGATGTTTGTACAGGGAGCCAATTCCATGATTTTCAGCCTCGGATGGAATGCTGAGTCACGTCGGTTGATTGTCAACTCCACAGGGCGCAAGTGGGAGTTTACTTTCACGACCCTCGTCACCTTCGGTGGAGCTTTCTTCGCCTCCTTCCCGTTGTTCTACAGCACGAGCTTCGGCGGAGCCTATTGGTTGTGGATGATTATCCTCTTCTCCTTTGTGTTGCAGGCTGTCAGCTATGAGTTTCAGCATAAACTGGGCAATATCCTTGGCGCGAAGACTTTTCAGTGGTTGCTGGTACTTAACGGATTGCTTGGACCGCTGCTGCTCGGAGGAGCCGTAGCCACGTTCTTCACAGGTAGTAATTTCATCGTCGACAAGATGAGTCTTACCGACGGAATGCAGCCTGTTATCAGCCGATGGGCCAACGCCTCGCATGGGCTGGATGCACTCCTCAATGTGTGGAACGTCATCTTCGGACTCGCGGTGTTCTTCTTGGCTCGAATACTAGGAGGACTCTATATTATAAATAATGTGGCTGACGAGAACATACGTTCACGCGCAAGCGTGCAAATGCTCGGCAATACGGCTTGTTTCCTGGGGTGCTTCCTCTCATTCCTCGTGCATGTGCTGTTTAAAGATGGCTATGCCTATGATCCGGAGACGGGAATCATCTTCATGGAACCCATGAAATACCTTCACAACCTCTTGCAGATGTGGCCGTTGCTCATCCTTTTTGCCGTTGGCGTTGTGCTGTTGCTCTATGCCATCATCCGTACGGTGCGTAGCAAGACCTATATCAAGGGCATCTGGCCGGCGGGTGTCGGCGTGGTCTTGGTCGTTCTGTCGCTCCTTCTTTGTGCGGGATGGAACAACACGGCCTATTATCCTTCTAACGTAGACATTCAGTACAGCCTGACGATAGCCAATTCTTGTTCCAGCGAGTTCACGTTGCGCACCATGGCTGTCGTTTCCCTGCTCATTCCTTTTGTACTGGCTTACATCTTCTATGCTTGGCGAGCCATCGACAGCAAGAAGCTCACTCAGAAAGAGATTGAAGAGGGAGAAGCCTACTAAAAAAGGACTGTTGCATGCAAGATGTGGAAACCCGTCAGCGGATATGTAAGCTGCTGAAAAGAGAAGTTGTTCCGGCCATCGGATGCACTGAACCGATGGCCGTGGCATTGTGTACGGCACGGGCAGCAGAACTGCTGGGCGTACGGCCGCAAGCCATCCGTGTCTTTCTCAGTGCCAATATCTTGAAAAACGCGATGGGTGTAGGGATTCCCGGAACGGGGATGATTGGTTTGCCTATTGCTGTTGCACTCGGGGCCGTCGTCGGTAAGTCAGACTACCAGTTGGAGGTGCTCAAAGATATGACACCACGAGCTTTGGACGATGCGCGGACGATGGTCGACGGTGGGCAGATTTGCATTAACTTGCAACCTGAATGCACGGAAATGCTTTACATCCGCGTGCAGTGTGAGGCGGAAGGACGGCAGACGGAGGCTATCATAGCCGGTGCACACACCAAATTCGTCTATCTCCACGATGGAAACCATGTCCTGCTTGACAAACGTAGGGGAGGGCAGGGGAGCCATGATGACGATGACATACAGTTGCGTATGCAGATGGTTTACGACTTCGCAACGACGACACCTGTAGAGGAACTTCGGTTTATCCTTTCAGCACGGGACTATAACATGAAGGCTGCTGCCGATGCCATCAAAGGAAACTATGGGCACTCTCTCGGGAAAACCATGGACAGACCGTTGAGCCGAGGGATTTTCGGAAACAGCATCTTCTCGCACATCATTGCCAAGACCGCATCGGCCTGCGACGCACGTATGGGAGGAGCACTCATCCCTGTGATGAGTAACTCCGGGTCTGGCAATCAAGGCATCTGCGCCACAAATCCTGTGGCTGTCTATGCCATGGAGAACGAGAATACCGAAGAAGAACTCATCCGTGCACTTACCCTCAGCCATCTCACGGCTGTTTACATCAAACAGAGTCTTGGACGGTTGTCGGCACTCTGTGGATGTGTCGTCGCCTCTATTGGAAGTAGTTGCGGCATTACCTATCTCATGGGAGGTGATTATGTCCGTGTCTGCCATTCCGTCAAAAATATGATAGCCAACCTTACGGGAATGATCTGTGACGGAGCTAAGCCCAGTTGCTCGCTCAAAATTTCTTCTGGCGTGAGTACGGCGTTACTTTCTGCTCTCCTGTCTATGGAAGGAAAATGTGTGTCCGCAGCAGAAGGGATTATCGACGATGACGTAGACCGTTGTATACACAATCTCACATCTATCGGAGCTGACGCCATGCGTGCTACCGATGCCATGGTGCTCGATATTATGATCCACAAGACTTGTTGAAGACCGCCAAGCTAAAGAGTCGTGGTCAGCACGCTTCCTTTTAGCCTATTCTTTTTTCTTTCCGTTTTTCGCCTGTTCCATTGTTCCTTTCCATCCTCTTTCGTATCCCGTAAGCGGCGGTAATTCCCTGTCCCTTTTCCAAAAGAAGGAGGGCACTTCATTTGAGGTGCCCTCCTCTCTTCTTAGTCGTCCCACACATTGAATCGTGGTAGGCTTTTCGTCGTTTTCTCTTCCTCGTCTTCCTCAGTGAAGAATACGATTGGCTTGGCTTCAGGAATGTTCGTTCCGCCGCCGATGACCTTTTCGGCCGACCAGTCCAGCAAGTGCATGCACATGCCCATATAGATAAGTTCCGTTCTCGGAGTCAGATATGTTTTCTTTTC
>CAMHEA010000078.1 GCA_946184025.1 uncultured Prevotella sp. | reverse complement strand
AGTAGGCGAA
The DNA here is from genome assembly GCA_946184025.1 of uncultured Prevotella sp. Taxonomy (GTDB): domain Bacteria; phylum Bacteroidota; class Bacteroidia; order Bacteroidales; family Bacteroidaceae; genus Prevotella. Next base: position 10,095 of record CAMHEA010000078.1, on the reverse strand, counting down.
AGAATGCCTCAAAAAATACATTTTCCGACAGCCAAAAGACCTTCGAGACACCCTTGCTAACCCGCTGAGCCTCAATGATTTAGAAAACGGGCTTCAGACGGAAGAATTTTTAATTTATTTTTTCTGAATTTTTAATTTATTTTTTAAGAATTAATAAATTAAAAATTGTCGCGACTGTGGCACTTTCGGAGAACGAGTGAGGCTCAAAAGACCTTGAATCGACCTTCACCGACATGGATTTTTAGCCCGACAAGCCCGAAATCTCATTTTTTTTGCCTAATTTTGCAGCATCAAGACCGAGCCCCTACGACACACGGAGCAGGCCGGCAGGCTTCCGCTCCCCGCTGTCGGGACGCGATTCGGCAGTGAACACCTTCATTTATACGGATGAGTATCATCAAGAAAACACTTTTGGGAAAGACCCTTACGGAGTTGAAAGGCATTGCCAAGGAACTGGGTATGCCTGCCTTCACGGGCAGTCAGATGGCTCAGTGGCTCTATACCCAACACGTTCAGTCGATAGACGAGATGACCAACATCTCGAAAGCCAACCGCGAGCGGCTGAAAGCCGGCTACATCGTGGGCGGCATGAAGCCCATCGATGCCCAATACTCCAAGGACGGCACCATCAAATATCTTTTCCCTGTCAGGTGCAGCGACACCGTGGACAGCGAGGAAGCCGCCGAGGGGGCTGCAGCGGGCAGCCGTTTCGTGGAGACGGTATATATTCCTGACGGCGAACGCGCCACACTCTGCGTGTCATGCCAGGTGGGCTGCAAGATGAACTGCCTGTTCTGCCAGACCGGCAAACAGGGTTTTGAAGGCAGTCTGTCAGTGTGTGACGTGCTCAACCAGATCCACTCCCTGCCCGAACGCGACAAACTGACCAACATTGTGTTCATGGGACAAGGCGAACCCATGGACAACCTTGACGTGATCCTGCATGCAACGGAGACTCTGACAGCCAGCTACGGCTACGCCTGGAGTCCGAAACGCATCACCGTGAGCAGCGTCGGCATCAAAGGCAAGCTGAAACGGTTCATCGAGGAAAGCGACTGCCACCTCGCCATCAGCCTGCACTCGCCACTGCCGGAGCAACGGGCACAGCTCATGCCGGCCGAACGCGGCATGAGCATCACTGAGATTGTGGATCTGCTGAGGAACTATGACTTTGCCCACCAGCGACGGCTGTCGTTCGAATACATCGTCTTCGGCGGTGTCAACGACTCACCGGCACATGCCCGGGCTCTTGTCAACCTGCTCAAGGGACTCGACTGCCGCATCAACCTCATCCGTTTCCACCAGATTCCAGACATCCCCCTGCACGGTGCCGACGAACGGAAGATGGAGGAACTGAGGGACTACCTGACCCGTCACGGCCTCTTTACGACCATCAGAGCCAGTCGCGGACAAGACATCTACGCTGCCTGCGGCCTGCTTTCGACCGATAAGAAACTGCACGATGAGAGGCATTAGCATCCTGACGGTCCTGTTTCTGCTGGCAGCCTGCACCGACAAACCCGCCCTGCAACCGACAAGCAGCGGCCGGCCATACGAGGTGTGGGTAGTGGCAACGGCAGAGACACAGGCCAGAAGCATCAAAGCGACACTGGCAACGGCCGCCGCCGGACTGCCGCAGGAGGAACCATGCTTCGACAGCCGGTTCTGTCTGTCCAGCCGTTTCAATGCGGCCGGAAAACTGGCAAGGAACCTCATCGTCGTCGACACAGATCCGACGCTATACAGCAAGGTGAGCATCACCTACGAGCGCAACACCTATGCCACCCCGCAGATGCTCATCCATGTGCAGGCACCCGACCGGCAGGCACTGGATACGGCCTTCGCCCAAGGGAGCCGATACGGGAAAGAACTGCTACGCCTGCTCAATCGCCACGAGCTGACCATCCGCAGCAACTTCCTGAAGCGGCAGCACAACCCGCAGGCAGAACAACTGGTACGCGACATGTTCAACATCGGGATGCAGATTCCGGCCGACATGCAGTCCAGCAAGCGGGGGAAAGGCTTCCTCTGGCTGTCAGACAACGGTACGGACGGCATGCAGAACATCTGTATCTTCGACGCAGCCGACATCGACAGCGTGCTGAAAGCCAACATTCCGGGCGAAGAAGACGGCATGTATATGCAGACCGTCGCCCCGAGCATCATCCACGAAGGAGGCATCCTGCGCGGTTTGTGGCAGATGGAAGGCGATGCCATGGGCGGACCGTTCGTCGCACGCAGGGTGGCTGACCCCTCCGGCAACCGCCACTTGACGGTGCTCGCCTTCGTCTATGCCCCCGGCACCACCAAGCGCAACAGGATGCGCCAGCTGGAGGCAGTCCTATACACGATCAACAACAAACAATCATAGCATCAAAGAGATATGGAAGACAAGAAAATCCGGGTTGGCATTACCCACGGAGACACCAATGGTGTAGGATACGAACTGATTTTTAAAACCTTCAGCGAGCCCGCTATGCTGGAACTGTGTACGCCCATCATCTACGGTTCGCCCAAAGTGGCAGCCTATCACCGCAACGCCCTGGAGATGGAATGCAACTTTACCATCGTGAACAGTGCCGCAGAGGCACGCGACGGACGCATCAACATGGTGGCAGCATTTGACGAAGAAATCAAGGTGAGCCTCGGCACACCGACCGAGGAGTCGGGAACAGCCGGACTGCGAGCCTTGGACCTGGCTCTGGAGGACTACAGGAACGGGATGTTCGATGTGCTGGTGACTGCGCCGATAAGCAATAGCGAGGCCTTCCAGTTCAGCGGACAGAGCCGGTACATTGAGGATCATACCGATTCGTTCGGCAAAGGACTCACCATCCTCGTCAACGAGAAGCTGCGCATAGCCCTGGCCACGCGCAACCTGCCATTGCGACAGGTGACGGAGAGCCTCACCCCGGAGACCGTCAAGGAGAAAACGACGGCCCTGCACGCCAGCCTGAAGCGCGACTTCCGCATTTCCAACCCGCGCATCGCCGTACTGGCCATTAACCCGAAGGCCGGTGAGAACGGTCTGTTGGGCAGTGAAGAGCAGGACATCATCGCTCCAGCCATCAAGGAGCTGGAAGAAAACGGCATCCAGGCTTACGGTCCCTACGCCGCAGACGAATTTTTCGGGCAAGGATACTACGCTGACTTTGACGGTGTCGTCGCCATGTATTACGACCAAGCCTTCATGCCCTTCCGTTCACTGTCGGACGAGGAAGGCATCAACTACACCGCCGGCCTGCCCATGGTGCGTACGGCTCCCGCCACCGGTTGTTCGTTCGACATTGCTGGCCAAGGCGTGGCCGACGAGCAGCCCTTCCGTCATGCCCTCTACCTCGCCATCGACATCCACCGCAACCGTATCACCTATGACGAACCGATGGGCAATCCGCTGAAGAAACTCTACCGCGAGCGTCGGGACGAGAGCGAGAAAGTGCGCTTTGCCATTCCCAAGAAGACCGCGCGCGAAGACGACAAGCAAAACAAAAACGCCCAAGAACAGGCATAGTACGCAAAAGGGATGAAGAAGAAATACCAGAACGCCTTTTTTGCCTTCGGCATCGCCGTCCTCATCCTCATGGCCTCGCAGCTTGACTTTGCCGAGGCCTGGAAGAGCCTCACTCATGCCGGCTACTGGTTCTTTGCCGTGGTGGCACTGTGGGCATTCCTGTATGTCTTCAACACCAGTTCGTGGTGGCTCATCATCCATTCAAAGAACGGAGAGGGAGCCTATGAAGCAACGAATCACGAAGGCACGGGTGGGGAAAGCCGTCGCACCCTTGAGCAAACCAGCGAGGAGAAAATCTCCTTCCCATGGCTTTACAAAGTCACCGTAAGCGGATTTGCCCTGAACTATGCCACCCCTGGCGGTCTGATGGGCGGAGAGCCCTACAGGATGATGATGCTCGCACCGAAAATCGGTACCGAACGTGCCTCGTCGAGCGTCATCCTCTATGTGATGACCCACATCTTCAGTCACTTCTGGTTCTGGTTGCTCTCCATACCACTCTACCTGCTCACCCAGCACGTCAGCACGTTCATGGCCATCGTGCTCAGTGTGATGACCAGCGTATGCCTGCTGGCCATCTGGTTCTTTATGAAAGGCTATCGGCGGGGGCTCGCCGTGAGCGGCATGAACCTCCTCCGCCACATTCCGTTCGTGAAACGATGGGCGAAACCTTTCGTTGAGAAGCACCGCGAACAACTGGACACCATTGACCGACAAATAGCGGCTCTCCACAATCAGTCACCGCGCACCTTCTGGACGGCCGTCGGGCTGGAACTGTCGTGCCGCATCGCATCGGCACTGGAAGTTTTGTTCACCCTGCTGGTCTTCATGCCGAGCGTCAACTACTTCGACTGCATCCTGGTCATCTCCTTTACCACCCTGTTTGCCAACATGTTGTTCTTCATGCCCTTGCAACTGGGCGGCCGCGAAGGCGGTTTCCTGATGAGCATCACGGGACTTGGCTTCGGTTTGACGGCCGAAGCAGCCCTCAATGCCGCCATCTTCGTGGCTCTCATCGTACGCATCAGGGAACTCATCTGGACGGCTATAGGCCTGCTACTCATTAAGTTTGACCGTAAAAAGGACTGAGGAAGCAAAGTAATTTGCCCTTCTTTGTCCCGCAATACAGGCTCTTTTACTCGATAAGAAAGGCTGTTTTGCCTGATAAAAGAGCCAGTATTACCCTCCGGCAAAGCCTCATCCGGAAGATTATCAAACCTGTATAGCCTTGTGAAAGTCGTAGTGTCAAGGTTTGAAAACATGTTTTTTCTGCCATTTTTGCAGTTATTTGAAATAAAATGCGTAATTTTGTCAGCCAATATGAATACAACGGAACTGCAACGAATCAAGCAGCGATATAATATCGTGGGCAACAGCGACGGTCTGAATCGTGCGCTCGACGTGGCCTTACAGGTTGCGCCGACCGATTTGAGCGTGCTGATTGTGGGCGAAAGCGGTGTCGGCAAGGAAATCATCCCGCGTGTCATCCACGACAACTCGCCCCGCCGCAGAGAGAAATACTTTGCCATCAACTGCGGTTCCATCCCCGAAGGTACCATCGACAGCGAATTGTTCGGCCACGAGAAGGGATCGTTCACGGGTGCCATCGGCGAGAGCGAAGGCTACTTCGGCATTGCCAACAAGGGCACCATCTTCCTCGACGAAGTGGGTGAGCTTCCGCTGGCCACCCAGGCACGTTTGCTGCGTGTGCTGGAGACGGGCGAATATATCCGTGTAGGCGGCACCGAGATTCGGAAGACCGACGTACGCATCGTGGCCGCCACCAACGTGAACATGCACAAGGCCATCAGCGAAGGCCGTTTCCGCGAAGACCTGTACTATCGGTTGAACACCATCCCCATCCAGATGCCTCCGTTGCGCGACCGTGGCGAAGACATCGTGCTGCTGTTCCGCCTCTTTGCCATGCAGATGGCTGAGAAATACCGTCTGCCGAAGATTACGCTGACCGAAGGGGCAAAAGAACTGCTGATGAAATATAAATGGCCGGGCAACGTGCGGCAGCTGAAAAACATCACGGAACAGATGTCCGTGCTGAGCAAGAACCGTGAAATCGATGTCGAGACGCTGCAACAGTACATCCCGAGAGACCCGGAAAGCACGCAGTTGGCCATCATCCAGAAAGAAGGAAGCCACTCCTATGAAAGCGAGCGCGAACTGCTCTACAAGATTCTCTACGAACTGCGCGGCAACGTGACCGACCTGCGACGCGAACTGAACACCGTGCGTAAGCAGATGGAGGAGGTGCGCGACCTGAACGGAGCGGCCGGCTTCACCGCCAACGCCATTCCCGCTGCCACTACAGACCATCTTCCGGCCAGCCTATCCACCCCAGCGCGAACCGCAGCAGCTCCCGCGACACTCAACGTGGAAGATGCCATTGCCGAGGAAATATCCGAGTCCGAAAGCCTGAACCTCAGCGACGTGGGCAGGGTGATGATTGAGAAAGCACTGGAACGCAACAACGGAAACCGCAAGAAGGCCGCTCAGGAGCTGGGCATCTCCGACCGCACCCTCTACCGGCGCATCAAGCAGTTCGGGATGGACAAGTAAGGAATCTTCCTCACCCCTCCCACGACGGAGAGGAGTCGCTGAAAACAAAAGAAAAAAATAAAAGAACAGTCTATGTTGGCAACGATATATAATATAATAAGGTGTAAGAGCATGACGGGAAAATGGTTTGGAATCCTGCTCACGGCTTATATCGGCTGCGTTCTGCTGTCGTCGTGCTCCGTCAGCTACAAGTTCAACGGTGCCAGCATCGACTACACCAAGACCAAGACGATAGAGATAGCGAACTTCCCCATCCGCTCCGCATACGTCTGGGGTCCCATGGAACCCTTGTTCAACAACGAACTGAAAGACCTTTTCGCCCGTAGCACACGCCTGGAACAGGTGAGACGCAACGGCGACCTGAAACTCGAAGGAGAAATCACGCAGTATCAGCAACGCAACAAGGCCGTATCGAGCGAAGGCTACTCTGCGCAGGTGGAGCTCTCCATCACCGTCAACGTACGCTTTACGAACACCGTCAACCATGCCGAAGACTTTGAACGGCAGTTCACAGCCACGTCGACATACGATTCCAACCTCAGCCTGAACTCGGTTCAGGATGAGCTGGTAGAGCAGATGGTCAAGGAAATCACCGAGCAAATCTTCAATGCAACCGTCGCCAACTGGTAAGGACAGGCAGATGCGCGACATAACCTGACAGGAACATGGATTTAGCACGACTCATCAACCACCCCGAAAGGATGAACCGAGAGACCGCCTACGATCTCCGAAGCCTGCTTGCGCTCCATCCATACTATCAGACGGCACGCATCCTGCTCTTGCAAAACCTATACCTGCTCCACGACCCGACGTTCGACGAGGAACTGCGCCGCGCAGCCGTCTACGTCACAGATCGCAGCGTACTGTTCCAACTTGTTGAAGCAGCCCACTACCAGTTGAAGAGACAGGAGACGGGAAGCCGGGAACGGGAGCTCAGTTCCCTCCATGATAAAGTAACAAACGACGCCCCCCCTATCCCGAACACCCAAACACCCGAACACCCAAACGCCCAAACGGCAGGAGGCAGCCGCACCGATACCCTCATCAACCAGTTTCTGGAATCCATTCCTACCGAATCCGTCGAGGAACACCACCCCAAACGCCGCCCTACCCCAGCCGATGCCACCATCGACTATGTGGCCTACCTGCTTGACGTGGAGGAAGAAGCCGAGGAGAAAGGAGAAAGGGAACTGGAAACAGGAGACGAAAGGCTGGAGCCCGACACCCCAAACGCCCAAACGCCCAGCCGCACCGACGCGCTTATCGACCAGTTCATTCTCAACGAAGGAGGCAGTTTCGAACTGAAGGAGGAGCCCGAGTTCATTCCCGAACTGAACGACAATACCGAAACTGAGCCAAACGAAGAAGATGAAGGGTATTTCACCGAGACATTAGCCCGAATTTACATCAAACAAGGCAGATATTCGAAGGCTTTGGAAATTATTAAGCGTTTAAATTTGCTTTATCCGAAAAAAAATCGTTACTTTGCAGACCAAATCCGATTTTTGGAGAAATTGATTATCAATAACAACAATAAAATAACGGAAAAATAAGAAATGGGACTTTACACATTATTTGTAATTCTTATCGTCATCGCCGCCATCCTGATGATTGGCATCGTACTCATCCAGGAATCAAAAGGCGGTGGACTCGCATCGAATTTCTCTTCGTCTAACGCCATCATGGGCGTACGAAAGACCACTGACTTCATTGAGAAAGCGACTTGGACACTGGCTGCCACGATGGTCATCGTAAGCGTTGTATGCGCCTATGTAGCTCCCACGAGCAACACGGCAGAAAGCGTCATCGAGAAATCAGCTGCCACCGACAACGGCACAAACCCCAACAACCTGCCCAACTTCGGAGCCAGCCAGCAGAAACAAGCAGCACCCGCTGCCGACAGCAAGGCCGCCGCACCCGCAAAGGAGCAGGCACCAGCTGCCGAAAAAGCGAAATAACGCACTTTTTTGAGCGAAAAAATCCGCTTTTATTTGCACAAATCAAATAAATAGCGTACCTTTGCACCCGCTTTTGGGACACCAAAGGCGAACATGGTGGGTATAGTTCAGTTGGTTAGAGCGTCAGATTGTGGTTCTGAATGTCGTCGGTTCGAGTCCGACTATCCACCCTGCAAAAAGAGAAGCCTTTCTTCGGAAAGGCTTTTTTGTTTTTTCCTTTGTCATTCCAATCTTTTTCTATAGTGCCAGCAATGCCAACGACAAGACATTCGCCAATCCCACTACCGGCTATTTCACTTCTCCCCGCCCTCCCCAAGGCTACGCCCTCTTCGACAGCACCACCGGTACGCTGACCTTCAAGTATGGTACGCCGACAGGAACGCCGAATGTAGACTAAAAGGTTCCGCTTCCTTCATACTCCAGTTCAAGAAAGACGAACAGACGGCAAGGATTGTACAATCCAAAAAGTTTCCGTATCTTTGCCGATGTAATGGCAAACAACAAGAACAGAATGGTATGAGTGCATTTACAGAATATTTCCGAAGCTATCAAGGGGGCGATGAAGAACAGGAGGAGTTCCGCAAAATACATTCTTGCCCGGAACTGATGGCGTGCATCCAAGAGACGGGCTTCCTTCCTCTTTTGGAAAGTGGCATAGAAGGCTACTGCGCAGAAAGCCTGATGGGCGAGGAATGCCGTTTCACGGAATTTCCAGACGGCTCATGGGAATGGCCGCTATGGCAGTGGAAAGGGTCTGTCCTCCGAGAAGGCGACTGCGTCTATGGCAAGTTCTTCGCGGGCAAAGCCGGCTTTATCAGCCGTGCATGGTGGCCGGACTTCTACAACTGGCGACGCAGTAGGAATCCTAAGCCGGAGGAAGGCAGCATAGAAGACGTTCTCCTGTCGACGCTTCGGAAAAACGGGAGCATGATAGCCCGTGAGCTGCGTGCCGCCTGCGGTTTCACCGGGGCAAAGATGCGCTCACGGTTTGACGGCTACATCAACCGCCTACAGATGGCATGCTATGTGGTAACGGAAGACTTTGTCTATCCCACAGACAAACACGGGCGGGAATACGGTTTCGGCTGGTCGTTGCTGACTACTCCCGAGCATCTGCTGGGCGCAGAAGCTTGCCGTTGCGAGCGGTCACCGGAGGAGTCGCACCAACGCATGGCGGATCACCTCACGCGCCTGCTTCCCCAAGCTACGGAGAAGCAGATTCAAAGACTCTTGAAATAGGGTGATTATAGACAAGAAGCGAATGAGCGACCTCCCCCTGCAGAATCTTGCCCGCCCCCGTGAAAAACAATCAACGGCATCGTCGCCAGCCTGATGGGCGCAACGATGCCGTTGATGTCATGGGAAGTGGAGTGGAGCTGGTGGGAGTCGAACCCACGTCCGCACAAGGAAACCACATGCTTTCTACACGCTTATTCCAGCCTTTGATTTTCGAACTGCGGCAAGACCTGGACCACCAACCGCAGCCTTATCCTCAAAGAATTTCATTCCACGTCCGAGGCTTCCGTGAAACTATTTCCGATTTGCCTGCACCGCTTGGCCGAAGAACTTCGGAACAACAGTCTTCGAGCGATGTCTCGTTCCCTCGCCTTGCAAGGGAATTAAGCTAACAGTCTACTGTACTTCGACTATGCAGCGAGAGCATACGAATTGTTGCCAATTAATTGTCTGATAACCGGGATTAAGGAGCCAGCCATCAACGCTCCGCGTGCTTACATGCCATTTCATCTCGCCGTCAAATCCAGTCAACCCCGAGATTTCCATGTTTCTGCATGCCCTCAGAGAAACATGGCCATGATGATGGTCAGAACGCTTTCTGGCCTTGCAATCGGCAGTTTCCCCTTTGGGTTTGCGGGTGCAAATATAGGAAGTATTTTTGAAAAGGCCATGTTTTTTTCGGTTTTTCTCAATAAAATATAGTACCTTTGCAACAAATTTGCGGTTTTTCAGTTATATATAAGTAAAGAGAACGCGTTTTTAATTGGACAATTAACAACATTATATGAAAAGATATATCATCATTGCCATGACTGCATT